>DATKXO010000149.1:0-15907 GCA_035528995.1 Phycisphaerae bacterium
GAGCCGACCATCGATTGGTCCCAGATCGCCGAGGAGGAGACGCGACAGAGGATTATCCGTATCTCGGCGGAGGGGCTCCGCAACGGGGACCCGCGGCAGAACGTCCTTGTCCGGCCGGGCGACACGATCCGCCTGACCGCCGGGGAAATCGGCGAATACTTTATGATGGGGGCGGTCAGCCGGCCGGGGGGATATGCGCTGGGCGGGCGACGGCTGACGCTCAAGACCGCGATCGCGGCGGCCGGCAACCTGAACACGCTGGCCTGGCCTTCGCGATGCACGGTTTACCGGCGATTGGGGGACCGGGAGGAAATGATCCAGGTGGACGTGGACCGGATATTTGCCGGGAAGGATGCGGACTTCTATATAAAGAGGAACGACCTGATTGTGTTCGGGACGCACCCGATCTCCATGTTCCTGGCGGTGGTGCGCAGCGCGTTCCGCATGACCTACGGTTTCGGATTCGTCTACGATCGCAACTTCGCGGACGTGGACAACCAGAAGCGCAACCTGCGGGTGCAGCAAAACACGCTGCGGGAGATTCAGCAGCAAGGTCAACTCCCCGGCCTGTTCCCCTAGGAGGGTGGGTTTGAGCAACGGTTCGCGAGTCGCGACGCGCCGGCCGCCCCGCAGTTGGGGCGAGCTGATCCATCCCGGCGTGTGGGTTCAGATGGTGGTGATCGCCGTCCTGCTGGTCGCCGCCTACTGGGTGCCGCTGTGCGACAAGGTGATCTACCCCTGGCTGCACGACGCCAACTGGTCACACGGCCCGCTGGTTCCGCTGTTCAGCCTTTATTTTCTGTCCACCCAGAAGCGGAACCTGGCCAAGGCCCAGCCACGGACCAACTCCCTGGGGCTGGCCCTGCTGTTGATCGCTCTGGCGTCCTATTTCTGGTTCCTGATCTGGATGCCGATGTCCTACCCGCGTCTGCTGTCGTTCGTGTTGGCCATCGTCGGGGTGACGCTGTACCTGGCGGGCTGGCAAGTGCTCCGCGTGGTCTGGTTCCCCATTCTGTTCCTGCTGCTGGCCGTGCCGCTGCCGGACTCGATCTACGTGGACGTGACGATGCCGCTGAGGAAGCTGGCGTCTCAGGTTTCGGCCTCGGTGTTGTCGGTGATCCCGGACCTGATCGCCGAGACATCGGGTGTGACGATCGAGTACTTCTACCGCGACAAGCCCGGGACGCTGAACGTGGAGGAAGCGTGCAGCGGCATGCGGCTGATGATGGCGTTCTTCACGCTGGGGCTGGCGATGGCCTATCTGGGGGAGCGTCCCGTCTGGCAGCGCGTGATCATGGTGATGGCCTGCATTCCGATCGCGGTGTTCTGCAACATGATCCGGGTGACCACGACCGGGCTGATCCACGTGTTCGACTACAAGAGCCTGGCCTCGGGCACGCCGCACGAACTTCTGGGGCTGGCCATGCTCCCTATCGCCTGGGGGCTGCTGGCCCTGATCGGATACGTGCTCAAGAACATCTTCGTGGAGGTCGCGGACGATTCCTGAACCGCGGGCAGGTGGGCCGGGCGAGCGAACGAGCTGATTGGCCCGGCACCGAGGGGCGGTCATGACAACCCTACCGGCAACCGTTCAAGAGCGAATCCCCCTACCGGCTACCGGTACGCCGGCAGCGAGCACCGGCGCGGGCGTCACCGCCGGCGACGTACTCGCCATGCTCAGGCGTCGCGCGGTGATGATCATCCTGCTTTGGCTTCCCTTCAGCATGGTGGCGGTCGGGCTGTTCTTTCTGGTGTACATCTACTTTCCGACCTACATGGCGGACGCCTGGGTGGAATGTCTCAGCGACCAGCCGAAGGCGGGCCAGCAGCTCATCCAGCAGGCCCTGGCCAAGGACCTGCACGAGCGTTTCATCAACAGCCAGGCCCAGCTGATCACCAGCTCCGAGGTGCTCAATGCGGCGCTCAAGACGCCCGAGGTCCGGGGGACCGCCTGGTTCAGGGAGCTGGACCCGCAAGAACGGTTTCTGGCCCTGCAGGAGACCATCGGCGCAGGCGCAATGAAGAACACGAACTACCTGCGTGTGGCCATGCGCTGCCGAGCGCAAACCGATCCGGCGGTGATCGTGCGTCAGGTGGTCGGGCAGTTCCTGAACATGGTGCAGGACCGGGCCAAAACGGCATTCCGGGAGGAGCTGAAGGACTACAAGAACGAGGAAGCTGATCTGGCCAAGCGGATCGCGGATAAGCTGGAAACGATCAAGGCCTTCACCGCCACGTTGCCGCCGGGCGGGCTGACCAACCGGGGCGGCATCGTCTACGAACAGTTGGCCATCTACGCCGAACAGGTGGCCGCCCTCGAGCTTCAGACCATGGAGCTGGAGGGGCTTTCGCAAGTGCACAACGACCCGTCCGGCCCCGGGGTGTCGGCGGAGGACCGTCAGGTTGTGGAACGGGACCCGATGGTTCAGAACTTGTCCAACCAGCTCTTCTACATCGAGCAGCAGTATGACATCCTGTTGGACAAGTTCGGGACGGAACATCGCCAGGTGAAAGCCCTGGCCAGGCGTCGCGACGCGGTCAACCGTCAACTCAACCAGTTTCGCGAACAGCGGCTGACGGACATCCTGGATTTTCGTCGCGAGCAGGTGCGGACGGCGTTCCTGAACTCGCAGCACGCGTTGCTGCTGGCTCGGGACAAGCTGACCGAGGCCCAGGCGGCCCAGGCGGACCTGGACCGCAAGATGTCCGAGTTGCAGACACTCCAGGACGAACTGTCCGCGTTGAAGGAGGCTCGGGCCCAGACCAGTGCTTTCGTTCGCGACATCGAACGGGTGGTCGCCGACCGGGAGACGATCCGGGTCAGCCTGGCCCAGCAGGCCACCGATCCTTTGAAGCGTTCCTCGCCGCACGTCATGTGGCTGCCGGCCGGCGTGGTCCTGGCGTTCATGTTTGCGGTCGGGCTCGCCCTGCTGTTGGAGTTCACCGACACCTCGGTGCGCACGCCACAGGACATCGTGCGGCATCTGAACATCCCCGTACTGGGAATGGTGCCGGACGTGGACGACGAGGAGGTGCCGATCGATCGAGTGGAAACGGCGGTCCGCGATGCCCCCCACTCGATGATCGTGGAGGCCTTCCGGACCATCCGCACCAATCTCCAGTTCAGCGCCTCGGCCGAGCGGCAGCGAACCATCATCGTGACCAGCGCCCTTCCCGAGCACGGCAAGACCACCATCGCCAGCAACCTGGCGGCGTCGCTGGCCCAGGGCGGGCGCCGGGTTCTGCTGGTGGACGCCAACTTCCGCCGTCCGACGCTGCACAAGATCTACGAGCAGCCGGGCAAGATGGGGTTGAGCAACCTGCTGGTGGGCGACGGAGCGGTGGAGGATTTGGCCTGCAAGACCGACATCGCCAACCTCGACATCCTGTTTTCGGGTCCCATTCCGCCGAACCCGGCCGAGCGACTGGGCAGTCAGCAGGTGCACGAGGTCCTGGATCAGGCCCTGGCCCGCTATGACCAGGTCATTTTCGACTCGCCTCCGGTCCTGCTGGCCTCGGACGCCATCGTGCTGGCCACGTATGTGGATGGAGTGGTCATGGTGTGCCGGGCGAAGGAGAGTTCGCGCGGCGCGTCGCAGCGGGCCTGCCACCTGCTGACCCGAGTGAACGCCCACATCTTCGGGGCGGTGCTCAACGCCGCCCGGGTGCGCCGCGGCGGGTACTATCGCGAACAGATGGCCGCGTTCTACGACTACCAGGCCGAAGCCCTGCTGGAGAAAGAGGACCAGCCCGCCTTGCCGACGGATCAGGACGTGGAGCAGGCCCGCGGACCGGACCACGGGGAGGACGCAGACCGCACAAGCGACCAGGACGAAACCGACCGCGACTAGTGCAAGGCGTGCGCCGCCGGCGCAGTTGCGGCGCCGGTGGCCCGACGCAAGGCGCCCGTGAACGTCGAAGGCGAACCCCGCTCCCCGCGGAGTCCGCCTTCGACCCAAAGCGCGCAACTACATCTATTGCCTCGGCAGCGATTCAGCGGTTGTCCCCGTAGGACACCTGAAGCGCGCCGTAGTCGGCCAGATCTACGTCTCCGTCGCGGTCGAGATCCACACTCTGACAATACTCGGCGAGCGATCCGCCGGCCGGGCCGGTGAGACACCGGGCCACGGCCCGAGCCTGTTCAGCCTGACCTGCCGGGATGGCATTGACCACGTCCGCGCCGGACGAGTTGCCCATGCCGTCCGGCACGTCCGAAGAAACGCCGAGCCGCCACACGGTAACCAGTCCGACGACCAGGGCGACCCCCGCCGCCACCTGCAGGCCGACGAACAAGCGGTGCGTCAGACGGCGCGGCCGCTCGCACCGACCCCCCTGAACCAGCGAGGCCACGTCCACCGGCGTCTGCCGGAAAACGCCGGCCTCTTCCAGGTCGCGTACCTGGGCGATCAGGCGTTCGATGTCGTCAGGTTGACGCGGTTGATCGGTCATCGTCGGGTATCACCACGTGGGCCGAACACGCACGACCAGCCCACCGGAAGAGGGGTCGGACGGCCCGGGCCTAGGCGCGGGACGGTCTGCCCTTTTTTTCCAGGCATTGACGGAGGGCGGCCAGGACCCTGGGCCAGCGGGACCGAAGGGTCGATTCCGGCATTCCAAGCCGCTGGGCGGCCTCGGTCCAGCGACCGGCGGTGATGGCCTCAATCTCGCCGCACAGACGCCCGTCCGCCTGCTCCAACTCACCCATGCAGACCCGCAGGGCCGTCAGCTCCTCCATGTTGGCCAGCACTTCGAGCGTATCTTCTTGCTGGGCAACAGGTTCCAGATGATCCAGGTCGCCGGACGGATCCCGGCTGAGCGGCGTGCTCGAGCGTCGGCGCAGGGCATCGATGCACCGACGTCGGGCGATCTGGATGAAATAGGACGGGGCGTTGGTTACTTCGCGATGGGCCCCGGCGTGGGCCGAGCGGCACAGATCGCTCCAGACTTCCGAGGCCACGCCGTCCAGCCACAAGGGGTCCCGCTGGCAGCGCCGGCGGCTGGCCCGGTAGATCGTGTACCGGACCAGCCGATCGTACCGGTCCATCAGCCGCCGCAGTGCCACCGGGTCCTCGCGGCGGATCGCGACGAGAAGCTCGTTGTCCGAGGGTTCTTCTGCTGGCCGTTGCCCCATGGGCGCATTGTGGCCGGGCGGTCGGCCCGGTCAACCTGCCGCGGCCGGTGCCAGCGCTTGTCAGATGCGAGGCCGGCGCATACGCTCCTACGTTGTGAGGCTTGGAGGAAATCCGGCCTATGCACTACCCACAGTTCACATGTCCTCCGCTGGGGGGCGGGATACTCATCGCGATCGTGGCGATCACTCACGTGGTGATCGCCCACTACGCGGTCGGTGCGGGGATCTTCCTGGCCGTCACCCAGACACTGGCCCGGCGCCGGGGCGACGAGCTGCTGCTGCGCTTCCTGCGCGACCAGGCCAAGTTCCTGGTGCTGTTCTCTTTCGTGGCCGGCGTGGTGACCGGCGTGGGCATCTGGTTCTGCATCTCACTGGTCAGCCCGCAGGCGACCAGCGCCCTGATCCACCAGTTCGCCTGGGGCTGGGCGGCGGAATGGTGCTTCTTCCTGCTGGAGATCATCGCGGGCTACGTCTACTACTACGGCTGGGACCGCCTGACGGGCCGCCAGCACCTGGCGGTGGCCTGGATCTATGCGGTCAGCGCCTACCTGTCGCTGGTGCTGATCAACGGCATCATCAGCTTCATGCTCACGCCGGGCGGATGGAACCAGGTCATCGCCAACCCGGACTACGACGGCGACCTGGCGTTCTGGACCGGGCTGTTGAACCCGAGCTTCTGGCCGTCGGTCCTGCTGCGGACGATCTCCTGCCTGGCTCTGGCGGGCATCTTTGTGGCCATCATCGTGAACCTGTCCCGGTCCTACCGCCGGGGGGAACGCCGCCGAATCATCAACCATGCCAGTTGGTTTCTCGTGCCGCTGGGGCTGATGGTGCCGCTGGCCGTCTGGTACTTCCTGACCTTGCCGCAGGAGGCCAGGAGCCTGCCGCTGGGCGATGCCATCGCGATGACACTGTTCCTGGCGTTCGGGCTGGTCTCCAGCGTGCTGATCGGCGGGTACGCCTACTTCGCCTTGGTGCGCAATCGGCGGGACATCACTCTGGAGACGGCGCTTCTGCTGCTGGGCGTGGCGGTGATCGCCACGGGCTCGATGGAGTTCGTGCGCGAGGGCATCCGCAAGCCGTATGTGATCTACAGCCATCTGTACAGCAATCAGATCCCGGCCACCGACGAGTGGCGGCAGCGGCTGGAAAGCGAAGGCGTTCTGGCCCACGCCCGCTTCGCGCGTCCGCCGACGGTGTCACTGGAGGACCTGCCCGATCTGCCGCTGCACGTTCAGGGGCGGTACGTATTCAACGCCGAGTGCCGGGCGTGTCACGAAATCGGCGGGACGAACGACATCGTTCCTCTGATCGGAGAGGCCCCGCGCGCATGGCTGGACGAGACGCTGCGCCACCTGCACGACATCAAGTACTACATGCCGCCGTTCCTGGGCACCGAGCAGGAGCGGCGGGCGCTGGTCGAGTACCAGTACCGCCTGGCGCACCCGCAGGAGTTCGAGACCCCGACAGCAGGCGGAGCGAACGTCCCCGATGCCGACTGAGCTGCCCATTCCGCCGCCCGATCCGCTGGGCCTGCCCGCACCGGCCGCCGTGTTCGTCGTGCTGATGCACGTCACCTTCCTGCTGCACGTTCTGTTCATGAACGGGACGCTGGGCGGGATGCTGATCGCGTGCGAACTCAACGCCATGGCGTTGGCGGGGCACCGGCCGAGCAATCGCCTGGCCCGCCTGCTCCACCAGGCCATCCCGGTGTCCACCAGCATGGCCATCACCTTCGGCGTCGCGCCGCTCCTGTTCGTGCAGGTGTTGTACGGACAGTTCTTCTACACGGCGTTCGCGCTGATGGGCCCCACGTGGCTCGCTGCGCTGGGCGCGCTGTTGGTCGGCTTCTACGCGATTTATCTGATCGCGTACTATGGGTCGAACGCACTGCTCAACAAGGCCGGCGCGTGGGACGATCGTCCCGGGCGGCGGCTGTTCATCTCGTGCATTGCAACGGTCCTTCTGTTGGGCATCGCCTGGGTGTTCACCCAGAACCACGTGCTGAGCCTGCACCCGAATCGCTGGGCAATGGGCGACGAATGGAAGATCGGCCGGCTTTTCGTGGGTGCGCCGATGTCGCTGCCTCGTTACATCCACAACGTAGTCGGGGCGGTGGCGGTGGCGGGGATGTGGATCGTGGCACTGGGTTGGTGGCGGCGCCGGCGCGGGCTGGACCAAGCCGACACCGCCCGCTTCACCATTCGACTGGGGCTGTGGATCGTCACGGTCCTGGCCGGCCTGCAGGTGGTCATGGGGCCGGTGCTGCTCTTCTCGCTCGATCGGGGTGTGCGAAGCGAGGTCTTCGGGTTCGATACACTTGGCGGCGCGATCTGGACGGTGACGCTGTTCACCGCCCTGCCAGTGCAGTTGGCCGGAGCGGTCCAGGGCATTCGCCAGCCCCTGCGAGGGCGATGGTCGCTGCTGGCTGCCGGGGGGATGTTGGTGACGGTGATCGGCATGGTCTGTGCCCACGAGCAGGTCAGGGTGAGCTACCTGGCCGCTCTGGAGCACGCACACGCGCCGGGGCAGACCGAGCCGGTCGTCCGCACACAGCCGGTGGCGATGATCGTGTTCGCGTCCTGCTTCGTGCTCGCTCTGATCGTGCTGCCCGTGATCCTGCGGTGGATCACCCGGCTGCCGACCACCGAACGAGCACCCGCCTCCGGCACACCCGAACCGTAGGCCGCCCGGCTTGCCGGTCCGCGCGGCCGGCCCTACATTTGCCGCCATGACGCCTCAGAGCACGAGCAGGATGGAATCCGTGGGTTCCAAGAGTCAACACAATGAGCAATGAACCTGTCGTCGATCTACGCAGTGACACGGTCACCAGACCTTCGCCGGAGATGCGCCGGGCGATCGCCGAGGCCGAGGTCGGGGACGACGTCCTCGGTGACGACCCGACGGTCATCCGCCTGCAGGAGAAGGTGGCCGGGCTGATGGGCAAGGAGGCGGCCGTCTTCGTGCCCTCGGGCACCATGGCCAACCAGACGGCCATTCGAGCCCAGACCGAGCCCGGTGACGAGATCATCGCCCACTGCGAATCGCACATTTACCACTACGAGTCGGGGGCGCCGTTTGCCTTGTCGGGCTGCTCGATGCGGATGATGCAGGGCGAGCGCGGCCTGTTCGACGCGGCGCAGGTGCGGGCCGCCATCCGGCCGACCGAGTCGCACTTCTCGCAGACTCGCCTGGTGGTGATCGAGAACACGCACAACCGCGGCGGCGGGGCGATCTGGCCCATGGAGCGGATCATTGACATCCGCAAAACGGCCCAGGAATTCGGGCTCAGAATGCACCTGGACGGCGCCCGACTGCTAAACGCGTCAGTGGCCACGGGCATCAGCCCGGCCGAGTACGCCGGCCAGTTCGACACCGTCTCGACGTGCTTCTCGAAAGGGCTGGGCGCGCCGGTTGGTTCGGCGGTCGCGGGGTCGTCCGAGACCATTCGCCGGGTGCACCGCTTTCGCAAGATGTTCGGGGGCGGCATGCGACAGGCCGGCATTCTGGCCGCCGCCGCCGAGTACGCCCTGGAGCACAACGTCGATCGCCTGGCCGACGACCACGCCAACGCCAAACGGCTGGCCACCGCCCTTGCGGAGATGCCCGGCGTGTCCATCGCTCTGGACACGGTCGAAACGAACATCCTGTTCTTCGACGTGGACGAATCTGTTGGGACGGCCGCGGACTTCACCACGCGTCTGCGCGGCGAGGGCGTGTGGATGCTGCCCACGGCTCCGCAACGTGTCCGGGCGGTCACGCATCTGGACGTCACCGCGGCCGACATCGACCGGGCCATCGAGGTTCTGCGGCGGCTGTTGACGGCCTAGACGAGCTTCCTTCTGGTCGGCCAGAGGGTGCGCCGGCTGGTTTGCTTGCCCGGGCGGGTCTGCTATGCTGTGCGGCCGATATCCAGGGAGGACGCCATCCGCGTGAACGCCGCCGACCGACCAACCGCCAGAACGCACGCCGAAGGGCTACACCCGCCCGGATGCGAATGAGCAGAGGGCTTTCCCGATTCCCTCTTTGCCGTGTGAGGAGGAACCGATACCAATGAGCGAGCAGAACGCAGACACGCCCGGGCAGCCCAAGAGCCCCTGGCAGGAGATCACCCAGCCCTTCATCGACCTGCTCCACGCCCCGCGTGCGCTCTGGGGCATCAACCTGGCATACGTGATCGAGGGCATGGTCTACTTCGGGATGCTGGGCTACCTGTCCATTTACTTTTCGGATTATGTCTTCCAGGCCATCGACGGAGCGAACGAGGCGGCGCACTACATGGTCATGGTGCTGACCGCAGGCATCACCATTGCCATGTTCTTCCTGGGGATCGTGGCCGACAAGCGCGGCGTGCGTTTCGCCCTCATCGCGGCCTTTCTGTGCATGCTGGTGGGGCGAGCCATCTGGTCGGGCGGACCGAACCTCTTCGGGCTGCAGCCCGTGCGGCCGGGCGTGTTCGTGGGCGATAAGGTGAGCCTGCGTGTGGGCAAGCTGGAGACCAGGCAGGGCGTCAAGACCATCACGGAGGCGGAGGTCTTCGCCAACGACGAGGGCGGAGCGGACGTCGATGGTATATTCAAACTCGACTTGGCCGCCGGCGACGGAACCGCCCCGACCCAGGCTCTCGAATCGAGACTGGTCCAGTTGAGCCGGGCCCAGGTGGTGAGCGGCAAGGACGAGGAATGGACGGTGCGCTACGGCTCCAAACCCGTAGAGGCCAAGCTGTTCCTTCACTCCGCCAGCGAGCTGAGCCTCCATTCCGGCGACACCATCTCGCTGTCCCGAGCCTACGTAACAAGAATGATGACGGCGGAGCAAGAGACGGAGGAGAAGGAGAAGGCGGCATCGAAGGAGCCGACGCTCGGTAAAGGAGCGGTCATCTCGCTCAACCGAGCGACAGTGATCAAGGAGGATGAAGACGGCACAGGATTCGCTATTGAAGTGCGTTGGCCCGAGGACGTCGCCAGCGTCGACACGTCTGCATGCAAGGAACCGGAGACGGAGTATCTGATTCGCAGCCATTGGCTGAGCGAAGTCGACGCGATTGATACATTCCCGTTGGACCTCGCCCAGGGCGATGGGACGGTGCCGGACGCCACCCTGGAGTCCTTTCGCGCTCAGCTAAGTGAAGCGAAGCTCGTAGAAGGAGAGGGGCGAGAGTGGACAGTCGAATACGGGGGCAAGCCTGTCCAAGCCCGGCTGCGGATCAAGGACGAAGAGCGTGGGGCGGTCAAGATCGAATCGGTCCCCGACCTATCGCTCGGCGACGGAAGAGCACCTGACGCGGAACTGGCGGGCCAGCGGGTTCAGGTCGGCAAAGCTGAACTGATCCAGTGCGAGGGCGAAAACTGGCGAATCCGATACGGGCGCGGACCCGTCACGGCACGGTTGCTGGTCGGATCAGCGAAGCATGCGGCCCTTGCGCCGGGAGCCCTGATTTCGCTCCGCCGCGCCGATGTCGTCGAATCGCCGCAGGGTGAAGCCGGATTCGTGCTCCGTGCTCGCTGGCCCGACGACTTCGCCGCTGTCGACACCTTCCAATGCGAGGAGTCGCCCTACCGCACGATTGTCACACCCGACGAGAAACTGCTCAAGAACGACTCGAGGAATCCCGTCGTCGAGCAATCGTCGGCGATCCAGGACGCCCGGGGCGTCACCATCGCCGAGCTGCGCGAGATGGAGGACGGTCAGGTCAACGTTGCCCTGAAGGACGTGTACGTCACCTACGTCCGCAATGGCGGGTACATGGTTCAGGCGGCAGAGAATGGTCCGGCCGTATCCGTTTTTGTCAGCCCCTTCCGGTCGTCGCTGCAAATCGTCACCGTGGTGGGCATACTCCTGGTTGTAATCGGATATGGCATGTATCAGCCGGCGGCGTACGCCGGCGTGCGGAAATTCACCACGCCCAAGACGGCGGCCATGGGCTTCGCCATGCTCTACGCCCTGATGAACCTGGGCGGCTGGTTTCCGACTTTTGCCTTCCTGCTACGCGACGACGATTACCTTGGCCTGGGAATCCCGGGCACTTTCTGGGTGTACACTGGTTTCACCGTCCTGGCCCTGCTCGTGACCGTTGTCATCCTGAACAAACGGACAGTAACCAAGGCCGAGGCCACCGCCAAGGCTGAGACGGCCCGAATCAAGGCGGAAGAACCGGGCGGCCAACAAGATACCCCACCGGAGGCAAAGAACGGGGAAGAGACAAGGCCATCCGACGCCGATTTCCCCGAACGCCCCCCCATCAAGTCGCACATGTGGCTGTTGTGGATCGGCGCCATGGTCCTGGTGCTCTTCAAGGGAGAATCGCCCTGGTACCACACCTGGGAGGACGCCCTTTGGCGTTGGTACATCGCCGGCGCCATCTTTGTCTCACCGGTTTTCATCGCGACGGTACCTCGGCTGCGAAACTGGATCGCCATACACCCACTGCAGAACGGCAAGTTCGCCTTCTTCATCTTCGCCCTGATCCCCGTCCAGACGCTGTTCACGTACAATTGGCTGGTCTTGCCGCCATACATCAACCGGGCGTTCGAAGGCTGGATCGGCGACAAGTTCGAGATAGCCGCCAACGCCAACCCGCTCCTCATCTTCATCGCCGTCCCGATCATCACGGCCCTGACCCAAAAGGCCAAGGTGTACAACATGATGATCTACGGCACGTTCATCATGGCCGCCCCGGCGTTCCTGCTCGTCATCGGACCACACTGGTACACGCTGGCCGCGTACCTGCTCATCATGACCATCGGCGAGGCGATGTGGCAGCCGCGATTCCTGCAATATGCCGCGGAGATCGCTCCGGAAGGTCGCACCGGGGAGTACATGGGCGTGGCCCAGTTCCCCTGGTTCCTGACCAAGGTGCTTGTGCCGCTGCTCTACTCCGGTCGAATGATGGACCGGTACTGCCCAGCCGAAGGCGTGAGGAGTACAGAGTTCATGTGGTTCATCTTCGGCTGCATCGCGATTACCTCGACGCTCCTGCTGATTCTGGCCAAGGGCTGGGTCGGCAAGGACTTCAAGACCAAGGCCGACTAAGGAAGAAGGCCTTTCCTGCCAGGGCGTATACGCGGCTCTCAGCGTGGAACGACGGCTGCTCCGTTACGCAGCGCTCGCCGTGGGATGGTGGTTGCTCCGTTACACGGCGCTCACCGTGGGATGGTGGTTACTCCGGCCTGAGTTGCCGGCACATGAGGCTCTCGATGGCATCGGCCGGGGAGGAGTGCTCGAACAGCACCGAGTAGACGGCCGAGGTGATCGGCATATCCACCAGGTACTGATGAGCCAGCGCCAGCACGCTCTGTGTCGTAGGGATGCCCTCAACGACAGATGGGCTGGAGGCGATGACGTCGGGCACCGGCATGCCGCGCCCGATCTTCTCGCCGGCGGTGCGGTTCCGCCCCAGAGGTGAGATGCAGGTGGTCACCAGATCGCCGATGCCGGCCAGTCCCTTGAAGGTGTCGGCCTGAGCACCCATGGCCACGCCGAGGCGGGTGATCTCGACCAGCCCGCGAGTGAGCAGGGCCGCCTTGGCGTTATCACCGGCCTCGATCCCGTCGATGATGCCGGCCGCCAGGGCGATGACGTTCTTGGTGGCGCCGGCCAGTTCCACGCCGATCAGATCCGGATTGGTGTACACCCGAAAGTGGCCGGTGCTGAAGACGTCCTGGCACAGGTCGGCCAAGGCCAGGTCGTCGCTGGCCGCGACCACGGTCGCCGGCATACCCGCCGCGACCTCGGGGGCGATGCTGGGCCCGGATAACACGCCGACGGTGACCTTGCCCACCAGCTCGGAGATGATCTGGGTCGGGCGGAGCAACGTCTCGATCTCGATTCCCTTGGCCACGCTGACCACGCGGGCCCCCGGCGGGCAGTGCCCGGCGAACTGCCCCCAGACGTTGCGGATGTACTGGCAGGGCACGGCGTTGACGATCAGGTCCGTGGCGGCGAATGCCTGGGCCGGGTCGGCGGTGGCCTGGAAGTTGTCGGGCAGGGCGTGCCCGGGCAGGAAGCGCCTGTTCTCGCGATGGCTCTGGATGTCGGCGATCTGCTCGGGGAAGAAGCCCCACATGGCGACCTGGATCCCCTGCCGGGCCAGCAGGAGCCCGCACACGGTCCCCATGGCGCCGTCACCGATGATCGTGGCTCGTTCGATCAGTACGGACATGACCTACAGCAAGCAGCGATCAGAACGGCGAGCTCGCCACGTTGAACTGTTCAGTGAAGTAGAGCCCGATGTACTGGTCCGCTACCGAGATCGCCCAACTCTGGGCCAGGTCGGTCAGCGTCTGGTTGCAGGCCCCGGTCTGAAACAACGACCCGCAGGCCAGCACCGCAGCCGCCAGTTTCCACCAGCATCTCCGACGAATCGATCTGAGCATCGCTCCCTCCTTGGCAGCGCCTCGAGGAACAGACGAGCCGGCATTCTACCGTCGCGGGCCGCCGGCCGCCAGGGCCCGCCCGCGACCGGGGCGGGAATCCTTGTCAACGCCGGCACCTTGCGGATATATTGACCTCGTTATGGCTCAAATGCGATACCTGGACGATGCCGGCCACCTGCGCACGACGGAACTGGGGCAGGGGCGGTTTGTCGTCGGTCGGATCGGCTCCTGCAGCATCACCTTCGTGGACGACATGGTCTCGCGGGAGCACGCTCAGATCGACCGGCTGGATGACGGGCGGTACCGCGTCCGCGACCTGGGCAGCCGGAACAAGACCTACGTCAACGGCCAACTGATCGCCGAGACCGTCCTGTCCGGCGGTGATCTCGTCCGCATCGGCGAGCACATTCTCGAGTACGTGGACGACACCACGCCCACGGGCAAGATCACTCTGGACTTCCTGACGCCCGACCACACCGATCCGCCGGGCTCGGAATGGATCAAGATCAAGACCCCGGTGACGCTCTCGCTGGATCAGGTGGAGCGCCTCAGTGGGCTGACTTCCTCCTTCGGCGTGATCGTGCGCCCGGAGGACGTTGCCGACGCGGGCTTGTCGCACCTGTTGGTGGATCTGCAGGCGGAACGCGGTTTCGTCGCCCTTCGCGGAGAGAGCAAGAAAGACCTGCGGATCATCGCTCACCGCGGTCTGCAGCGCGTCGCCGGCGAGTCGCTGACGCCGGTCAGCCAGACGTTCGTCTACTCGGCCCTGCTCCAACAGGTCGCCGGTCGATACCCCACGAACGCTTCACAGATCGATCCCAAGGCGGGCTTTGCGGGCACGGCCATGGTGGCGCCGCTGCTGTTCCGCGGAGAGGTGGTCGGCGTGATGTACATCGACCGGCCGGTGAGCAAGAAGACCTTCACGGCCATGGCCTTGCAGCAGTTCACCGCGGCCGGCGCCCAGCTCGGAGCCCTGATCGCCAGCGCGTCGAGGCGCATGGCCCATACCGCCGTTCGCGAAGGCATGGCCTCGATGTCCGTCCTGCGACGACTGCACGCCCTGCTGACACCATCCGTGTCGGACCTCCCCGATTTCGAGGCGAGCAGCAAACTCCTGAACGGTCAGGGCCGATGCGGTGACACCTGCGATCTGGTCGGCATCGGTCCGGGTGCGGCCTGCGCCCTGATCCTGGACGCCGGAGGGCAGGGCGTCGCCGGTCTGGCCATGGCGGCGGCCGTCCGTGCCGCGCTGTCAGCCGCTTTGACCGTGCCCGACACGCCGCCCGACCTGGGCGCGGTGTTCACCGCGGTCAATCGCTCGTTCGGCGCCCTGCCGGGTCGGCAGTTCATCGGTTGCTGCGCCTGCCACATCGACATCACGGCCGGGCGCCTGAGCTACGTCAATGCGGGGGGATCGGTGCCGCTGCTGATCCCGGCGCCCACCCGGATGCAATCCCTGGATCAGCCGTCGCTGATCCTGGGCACGGACCCGGATTACGGCTACGAGGCAACGGTGGTGGACCTGCCGCCGCAGTTCCGCCTGTTCCTGCATACCGACGGGCTGCTGGACGACTGCAACGCCGGCGGCGAAGCCTTCGGCGAGAACCGCCTGAAGAACGTTCTGCTGGACCGAAAAGCCTTCACCACCCCGGCCGAACTCGTCGAACTGGTCGCCGCCACTTTTGCCGAGCATCTGGCCGGTCACCCGCGCGACGACGACGCCCTGATCATGGTCGTTGCGCACTAGAGCAACGCCGGACGGCAAAGAAGCACCGGCGCACAAGAGCGAGAACGCGGGAGTGCGAAGTGATCGCGGCCCGGGCATCGGAACCGAAGGTCGTCGCCAGACTGCTCGACGCGGGGCACTTGACCCGGCATGACCTGGCCGACTACATGATCGAGGCCGACGTCTCCGGGCTGCCGCTGGTCGAGGTGCTGCTGGCGGCCGACGTGATCAGTGACACGGACGTGGCCCAGGCCTACGCCGACCTGTACGGCCTGCGGTTTCTGGACCTGACTCGGCGGAAACCGTCATCGGCCTGGGCGCTGACCCTGCCGGAGAACACCGCCCGGCGCAAGGCGTGCCTGGTCTTCAACGAGGTCTCCGGGCAGCTTGTCGTGGCCCTGGCCGACCCCGGGGACCCCGGCGTCCGGGTGGCCATCGAGGAGCGCTTCGATCGCCCCATCCAGTACGCGGTCAGCCCGCGCTATCAGATCATCGACACTCAGGACGAGATCTACGGCGAGGCCCGCAGCCGGGGCGCCCGGATCGCGGACCTGGCTCCGGTGGTTTCGACGGCCAGAACGGTCAGCGCGACCGGGCTGAACATGGTCGAGCAACTCGACAGCATCATCGACGAAGCGGTGGACCGCCGGGCCTCGGACATTCACCTGGAGCCGG
>DATKXO010000150.1:0-36641 GCA_035528995.1 Phycisphaerae bacterium
CGCACAACGCCACCGCGCCACCGCTCGACTCCACAAACCCGTGAGCCTGCTGACCGGCTGGAAAGTGAACGGCTGGAAAGCCGGTCCCACAATGGAAAGTCTGGATTCTCCAACGGGCTGGCAGGCTTCGGGCGCGTTCTCGCGGCGGCCGCGGCTCGATGATCGGAAGCGAGGTCGGCCGGCATGGCAGGGGGCCGGCCGACCCGTTCCCTGCAGGGTCGGTGAGGGGCTGTTGCCCCGATTTCGGGACAGGTGCCCGGTCGATGGGCATTCTGCGGGGCCGTCCGCCCGGACCACGTTCCGCCGGATTGCTGATCTGAAGCGAGATAATCCGCACAGTTCGAGCCGCAGACGAAGGCCCCCTGCTTTGCAGATGAGGTCGACGCCCAGGCCGGGCACGCGTCCTGGCCGACTCTGCTCTTATCCGTGCCGGCTGCGCGGTGTTCGGTCGGTGGGCGTGTGGGCGACGAGAGGCGTTCGATCTTGGCCGTTTCCGGCATTGAAATTGCTAGTGCCGGTCTTTAGAATGCCGCGATTTCCCCGGCCCGGAAGGACTCGCGGGAGCCGGCCGGCAGGCTTGAATCGGATGGAGCGCGGATGCGCGACTACTTCCACAACGTCTACCAGACGGTCAAGACCATCCTGATCGGGATGCGGATCACGCTGAAGTACTGCTTTGCCCGGACGCTGACGGTCCAGTACCCCGAGGTGGCCCCGACGCTCCAGCCTCGGTTCCGGGGCTTCCATTTTTACGAGATCGAGAAGTGCATCGCGTGCGACAACTGCGCCAAGGCCTGCCCGGTGGACTGCATCTACATCGAGAAGACCGGCCCCCGGAAGCTGGACAAGGCCACGGGACTGGCCATGGGCGGGGCGATGACCCGCTATGCCATCGACTACTCCAAGTGCATGTTCTGCGCGTTGTGCACCGGGCCCTGTCCGACGGATTGCATCCACATGGGGAACGTGCACGACATGTCGGCCTTTGATCGGGGCAGCATGATCGTGGAGTTCACAGAGCTGGCCATGCGGGGCCTGCAGACGCCGCAGCCGCTGTGGATGCAGAAAGACAAGCTTCCGGAATGGGCGGCCCAGAAGAAGGCCGACTGGGAGGCCTACCGCTTCAGCAAGGACGGTCGGGACGCGGCGGAGCGTCGCAAGGAGATGGAACTTGCGATGACCGAGCGGAAGCCGCCGCCCAAACCCAAGAAGGAGCCCGCCGAGGCGGCGGCCAAGCCGGATGCCGCTGAAGCCGGTGGTGCGGCGGCGAAACCGGTGGCCAAGGCCAATCCGGGCGGAACAGAGGGCGCGGCGCCCAAGCCGGATGCGGCGCCGGCGTCAGACCCTCCGGCCAAGAGCGACGGCGGCCCCGACAAGAGGAAGTCGAGCGAGTGAACCTGCGATGACAGCAGACCTTCTGGCCCAGACCGACGCGATCGTCCGCGGCGACACCAGTACGGAACTGGTGCTGGGCATCGTGCTGTTCCTGGCGGTTGGCGTGCTGGTGCCGTTTGTGATTCTGCTGGCGGGGCGGTTCTTTCGGCCGTCGCTGCCGGACGCCGAGAAGGCTTTGCCGTACGAGTGCGGGGAGCCGCCGATCGGGGACAGTTGGGTGCAGTTCGACCTGCGGTTCTACGTGGTGGCGTTGGTGTTCATCATCTTCGACGTCGAGATCGCCCTGTTCTGGCCGTGGGCGGTGGTGTTCGGCGGAGGCGACCAGCAGGTCAAGACGGCAGCCCTGTACGACATGCTGTTCTTTTTCGGCGTGATCGTGGTGGGGTTCCTCTACCTGTGGCGTTACGGATACCTGGACTGGGTCCGGGCATCGCCGAGTGAACGGGGCGAGACCCTGCTGGAGCGCGAGGCAAGCGCATGAGCTGGATAGAGAACCGATTCGAGGAGGGCTTGATCCTCACCTCGGTGGACTGGGCCCAGAACTGGGCCCGGGCGTACAGCATCTGGCCGCTGACGTTCGGGCTGGCCTGCTGCGCGATCGAGATGATGGCCACCGGCATGTCGCGGTGGGACCTGGACCGTTTCGGCTGGGGGGCCTACCGGGCCACTCCGCGCCAGGCGGACCTGATGATCGTGGCCGGCACGGTGACGTACAAGATGGCCAGCCGGCTCAAGCGTCTTTTCAGCCAGATGCCGGAGCCGCGTTGGGTGATCGCGATGGGGGCCTGCACGGTTGGCGGCGGGCCGTACTTCAAGCACGGTTATCACGTGGTCAAGGGCGTGGACCTGATCGTTCCGGTGGACGTGTACATCCCGGGATGCCCGCCGCGGCCCGAAGCGCTGCTGGAGGGCATTCTGAGGCTGCAGGACAAGATCCGGCACATGTCGCGGGCCAAGGACCCGGTGGTCGAGGCGAACAAGGAGGCGCTGGCGGTTTAGCCGGCGCGGTGGCCGCAAAGATCGCGGTCGCCCGAGCGAACGAAGACGGCGAGGAAGCTGACCCGGTTATGTCACCCGAAGATATCTGTGCCCATCTCCAGAAGCAGTTCGGCGAGGCCGTCGTCGAGGCGGTGCCGCAGAGCGCCCATCCGCACGTGGTGGTTGTGGCGGCGAAGTGGTCGGAGGTGGCCCGCTTCCTGCGCGACGATCCGGAGATGGGCTTCAACCTGCTGCGCTGCATCTCGTCGGTTGATCTGCTGGCCGACGACAAGCTGGCCTGCGTGTACGACCTGCTGGCGCTGTCGCCGGTGTCGGCCGAGGAGCTGATGACCGTGCGTCACGCGTTCGCGGTGCGGGTCTGCACGGAGCGGAACGACCCGCACATTCCGTCGGTGGCGGACCTCTGGCCGGCGGCAAACTGGCACGAGCGGGAGGCCTACGATCTGATGGGGGTCGTCTTCGACGGTCATCCGGACTTGCGCCGCATCCTGTGCCCGGAGGACTGGGAAGGTCACCCGTTGCGGAAGGATTACGAGTTCCCGGTGGAGTATCACGGCATTCCGGGAACGACGGAGCACGAGCTTTACAGCCCCAGGCACTAGGCCGTTTTCGGCCGGTGGCTGAGGAGATATGTGCATGTCCGAGGTGCTGGAAACCCGAGCCGACGCCGTCGCGGACCCGGACCGCGAGGCCCAGGGCGACGTCCGCACGGAGGAGATGCTGGTCAACATGGGCCCGCAGCATCCTTCGACGCACGGCGTGCTGCGGCTGGTGCTGCGGACGGACGGCGAGCTGATCCTGGAGGCGGAGCCGCACATCGGCTACCTGCACCGCTGCGCGGAGAAGATCGGGGAGAACGTGGCCCCGTATCAGTGGATCCCGTATAGCGACCGGATGGACTACCTGGCCGGCATGAACAACAACCAGGGGTTCGCCCTGGCGGTCGAGAAGCTGACCGGTCTGGAAGTGCCGGAGCGGGCCAAGTACATCCGGGTGATCTTCGCGGAGCTGAACCGGATCGCGTCGCACCTGGTGGCCATCGGCTGCTTCGGTCTGGACATGGGGGCCTGGTCGCCGCTGCTGTACTGCTTCCGCGAGCGGGAGATGATTCTCGATCTGTTCGAGAGCACCTGCGGGGCGCGGCTGACCTACAGCTACATCACCATCGGCGGTGTGACGCACGATCTGCCGGAGGGTTTCGTGGAGAAGTGCCTGGAGTTCTGCGACTACTTCGAGCCGAAGGTCGAGGAGTACAACCAGCTCCTGAGCTTCAACCACATTTTCGTCAAGCGGACGGCCGACGTGGGCGTGGTCACGCCCGAGGAGGCGATCGCCTACGGGCTGACCGGGGCGAACCTGCGGGGCAGCGGGGTCAAGTTCGATCTGCGCAAGGCCACGCCGTACGAGGTGTACGACCGGTTCGACTTCGACGTTCCGGTGGGCATGCCGGGCGGGCAGGGCCGATTCCCCAAGGGTGTGGTGCTGGGCGACTGCTGGTGCCGGTACTTCGTGCGCATCCTGGAGATGCAGCAGTCGGTGCGGATCATCCGTCAGGCATTGGGCGACCTTCCGCCGGCCGAGAAGGAAGGCGTGCTGCACAAAAAGAACCGCAACGTGAAGCTCCCCGAGGACGAGGTCTACGTCGAGGTGGAGAACCCGCGGGGGCAATTGGGCTTTTACGTTCAGGGTGACGGTTCGGCGATTCCGTCGCGGGTGAAGGTGCGCGGGCCGGCGTTCTGCAACCTGTGCATCATGCATTACGTGACGCGGAACTGTCTGCTGGCCGACGTGCCGGCCATCCTGGGCTCGATCGATATCGTTCTGGGAGAGGTTGATCGCTGACCGTCCGGGCGGTTGCCCGGACGGCGATTGTTTTCATACGGCGTCAAGCTGGAATGCCTGCCTCGTTTCCTCGGCGCGGGGGAAAGACGCAGGCTGAAGGGGAGCACGGACGTGAGTCGAATGTCGGTCCCCTGGGAACACCGGCGACCTGTTCAGTACCGTGCGTCGGCCCGGTTCATCATCGCCCTGGCCACCGTTGTGTACCGGGTGGCCGCTCCCATCGTGCGGGCGGTCCCCGGCCCGATTCTGCTGACCGCGGTGGCGCTCTCGGTGCTGGCGAGCTGGGGCTGCATGGGCCTGTTCGGCGTGGTGGACGACATCGCGGCATCGACGGCGAACACCGAGGCGACCAGCTTCGCCGGGCTGACGCTCACGGTCGCGGAGATCGACGTCTGGCTGGTCGAACACAGCGTTCCGGCGGCCGGGGCGGTCAAGTACCTGTTGTGGGTGCTGCAATCGGAGATCGTCCGCGATCTGATCGCCGTCACCGGCATCCTGATCCTGTTCAACATCATTCCGGTTTACGCCATCTGGTGGGAGCGGAAGGTGGCGGGGCGGATTCAGTCCCGCCTTGGCCCGATGCGGGCGGGATGCTGGCACGGGTGGGCCCAGTCCTTCGCCGACGGGGTCAAGCTGATCATCAAAGAGGACTTGGTGCCCGGTGGCGCGGACAAGCCGCTGTTTCTGGTCGCTCCGTACTTCGCGTTCGCGCCGGCGTTTCTGGCGTTCTGCGCGCTGCCGCTGGGGACGTACTGGGTGTTCCGCAACGTGGACGTGGCCCTGCTGCTCGTGTTGGGCATGCTGGGTGTCGAGGTGGTGTCCGTGATCGTCGGCGGTTGGGCCAGCAACAACAAGTGGAGCGTGTACGGGGCGATGCGCGAGGCCTGCCAGATGGTCTCGTACGAGGTGCCGATGGGACTGGCGCTGCTGGTTCCGGTGATGACGGCCGGCTCGCTGAACCTGGTGGTCATCGGCGAGGCCCAGAGCGGCGGCTGGCACACCTGGGCGGCCTTCCACAATCCGTTCGCCTTCGTAGCCTTTGTGGTCTACTTCATCTGCTCGCTGGCCAGTTGCAAGCGGGCGCCGTTCGACCTTCCCGAGGCCGAGAGCGAGTTGGTAGCCGGCTTCCACACCGAGTATTCGGGTTTTCGCTGGGCGATGTTCTTCTTCGCCGAGTACGCGGCCATGTTCGTGGTCAGCGCCCTGTGCGTGACGTTGTTCCTGGGGGCGTGGCACTCGCCGTTGCCGCAGAGCTGGGCCCTGGAGAGCAGCAGCATCTGGGCCAAGGGGCTGAACGGGATTCTGTTCAGCGGTCCGGTCTGGTTCCTGTTCAAGTGCGTGTTCTTCCTGTACGTGCAACTGTGGCTCCGCTGGACGCTTCCGCGCATCCGGATCGACCAGGTGCTGCACGCGTGCGTACAGGTGATTCTGCCGATCGCGCTGGTGACCCTGCTGGGACATGCGTTGTGGATGTTGTGGTTCCCGGCCGGGTCGATCGTGTACGCGATTGTGAACGTACTGTTGTCCATCGTGGGCGTCTGCTTCCTGGGCGTCGCGGTGGGTATCGCGGCTTACGGGTTCGCCAACCGCCGCCGGCTGATCGGTTACCTGGCGGTTGATCATTTACCTGGTTCGTGATTCATGCAGACTTGCTCGACGTATTCGCGGACGGTGGGTTGGACAACGGCGTGTGGACGCCGGGCGGTGTCGGCGGCGGCGTTGATCGTTCTGTTGACGCTGTGCGCTCCGGTGCTGGCCCAGGACGCCCCGACGCCGGGCCAGGAGGCTCCGAGTCTTGCGCTGGACGCCCCGGCGGAAGTCCCGGCCGCGACCAGTGACTCGCCGGTGAGTGCCGTGCTGGAGGCGGCCTTCTTCTACGGCTTCGCGCTCGTGGTGATCGTGTCGGCTCTGGCGATCTGCATCAGCAAAAACATCGTTCGGATGGCGGTGTGGCTGTTCATCACGCTGGGCTCGGTGGCGGTGTTGTACTTCCTGCTGGCGGCCTACTTTATCGCGACGATTCAGTTGATCGTGTATGCAGGCGGGACGCTGGTGCTGCTGATCTTCGGCGTGATGCTGACCAGCAAGTCTCCCTGGGCCCGCTTCGAGATCAAGAGGGGCGAACTGCTGGCGGCGGTGGTGGTGAGCGTCCTGCTGGCGGTGGCCCTGATCGGGACGCTGATGGGAACGGAGTGGCCGCAGGACCAGCCGGCCGAACCTCACGCAGTGGCGACGCTGGGCACGGAACTGCTGACCACCTACCTGGCGCCGTTCGAGGTGGCCAGCGTGCTGCTGCTGGCGGTGATGATCGGAGCGGCGTACTTGGCCCGTCAGGAGAAATAGCGACTAGCAAGTCGGGATGTGGTTCCCGAACTGAGACTGGCATGACATTCATCGGACTGAATCATTATCTGGTTGTTGCGGCGATCGTGTTTGTCGCGGGGGTCTTCGTGATGATGACCAAGCGCAACGCGATCGGCATTCTGATCGGCGTGGAGCTGGTGCTCAACGCGGTCAACATCAACCTGGTGGCCTTCGGGCGGTATCACAGCACGGGATCGGTGGACGGGCGTATCCTGGCCCTGTTCGTGATCGTGCTGGCGGCGGCGGAGGCGGCCGTCGCGGTGGCCATCTGTACGAATTTCTACAAGAACCTGGCCACCATCGACGTGGACCGAGGAGACGCGGCGAAGGGATGACGGCGACTCGCGGATTGCGGCCTGACCGACTGATCATTCGCTTTTCGCTACGCATGATTCGCCATTAAGTCATGAGTTGGTACGAACAATTCCTGGTCATCGGGACGCTGCTGCCGCTGGTGAGCTTCGTGCTGCTGGTGTTCTTCGGGCATCGGCTGGGCAAGCCCAACAGCGGGTGGTTCGCCGTGGCGGGCATGGGCATCAGTTGCGTGCTGGCCACCATCGTACTGGCCGGCTGGCACGGGCTCGATCCGGCCGAGCAGGCGGAGTTGCAGGCCGGCGCGTACCGCTTCGAGTGGGCCTCGATGGGTGACATGCCCATCACCCTGGGCGTGAAGCTGGACTCGCTGACGGTGATCATGTTCTTCATGGTCACCTTCGTGTCGTTCTGGATTTTCGTGTTCAGCATCGGCTACATGTCGGGCCACAGCGACGAGATCGACGGGCAGAGCAAGTACCACCGCTTCTTCACCTTCCTGTCGCTGTTCGGGTTCAGCATGCTGGGGCTGACGGTCTCGAGCAGCCTGCTGTTTCTGTTCGTTTTCTGGGAACTGGTGGGGCTGTGCAGCTACTTCCTGATCGGGTTCTACTTCGACAAGAAGTTCGCCTCGGACGCGGGCATCAAGGCCTTCGTGGTCAACCGGGTGGGTGACTTCGGCTTCCTGTTCGGGCTGATGATGGTCTTCACGTTCCTGGGGACGCTGGACCTGGATCAGGCGGCCCGGGAATTCGCCTTTCAGTACGAGGCCGGATCGGGCGTCTTCGGGACGACCATCAACCTGTTCGGCTGGGAAGTGTCGGGAATGACGCTGGCCACGCTGATGGGCATCGGCCTGTTCTGCGGTGCGATCGGCAAGAGCGCTCAGTTCCCGCTGCACGTGTGGCTGCCGGACGCGATGGCCGGCCCTACACCGGTCAGTGCCCTGATCCACGCGGCGACGATGGTGGCGGCGGGCGTGTACCTGGTGGCCCGGGTGTTCCGTCTGCTGACGCCGGACGCGCAGTTGTTCGTCGCGGTGATCGGCTGCATCACGCTGACCATGACCGCGCTGATCGCAATCGTGCAGACCGACATCAAGAAGGTGCTGGCCTATTCGACGCTGTCGCAGCTCGGCTACATGATCTTCGGGTTGGGCGTGGGGGCCTGGGTGGCGGCGCTGTTCCACCTGATGACCCATGCGTTCTTCAAGGCCATGCTGTTCCTGGGTTCGGGGCAGGTGATCGAGGGCTGTCATCACGAGCAGGAGATCACCAAGATGGGCGGCCTTCGCAAGAAGATGCCGTTCACCTGCTGGACGTTCTTCGTCGGAGTGCTGGCCATAGCGGGGGCGGGGATTCCCTGGACCAGCCTGGGCCTTGGGGGATTCCACAGCAAGGACGAGATTCTGGCCGTCGCTCTGCAACGGACCGACTACTGGCCGCCGGAGGGCGTCGAGGCCCATCACGCGGCGGCGCCGGTCGATGATGGGGCGAGCTATCTGCTGGTATCGGGCTCCAACCAGGAGGGCGGCGGGCAGGCCCACGGTCAGCCGGGTCACGGCGAAGCGCAGCCGGGCGATCAAGGCCAGGCACGCCACGCGATTCCGCCGGACGCTCATACGGCCGACCAGGCCGCCGGGGCCCACGGGGTGGATCAGCATTCGTTGCTGGCCCTGGCCTCGGGCACCAAGAAGCTGCCCCGCTGGATGTTCTGGCTGCCGGTGATCATCGCCTACGTGACGCCGTTCTACATGATGCGGGTGTGGTGGCTGACCTTCATGGGCAAGCCGCGTGACGAGCACGTGTACGAGCACGCCCACGAGATGAAGCTGATGTACGTGCCGCTGATCGTGCTGGCGGTGGGCACGGCGTTTGCCAGTTACTGGATCTTCCGCCCGATGCTGGCCAGCGCCGCTCCGGCCGCGACCGACGCGACGTTGATCGTCGGAATCGACGGGCACGCCACCGACGCCGGCCACGCGGCCGGTCTGATGATGCCTCATGCGGTGCATTCGAACCTGGCGCCGATCGTGGGGTTCGCCTTCGTGGTGGGGTTCGTCGCGGCCTGGCTGATTTATCGCAACGGCCTGGCGCTGGCGACGCAGATATCGCGGATGCCGGTGATCGGGTTCTTCCACCGGATTCTGGTACAGAAGCTCTACTTCGACCACGTGTACAACTTCGTCTGGGTGCGCGGGTGCCAGGGATTCGCCTGGCTGTGCCGCCTGTTCGACACCTACGTGATCGATTTGTTCTTCAACCTCGCGGCCAAGATCACCGAGCGGTTCTCGGCCTTCTCGGGCTGGATTCTGGACGCCGAGGGCGTGGACGGCGTGGTCAACGGGGTGGCGGACAGCATGCTGAAGCTGGGCGACACGGTCCGCCGACCGCAGACCGGGCGGATTCGCAATTATGTCCTGTTCGCGGCCGGTTCGGCCGCGGTGATCCTGCTGGGCATTCTCATCGGGGTCAGGCTGTAGCGGCCCGGGACAGGGCGTGGAGAAGTTGGAACATTGGATCGTCGGAACACTAGATAAACGGATGGAATAGCCGTGGATTCGTTACTTTCCTGGATCGTGTTCCTGCCACTCATCGGTGCGGCGGGGTGCCTGGTCGTTCCCAGGCCGATGATCCGCGTGGTCGCGGTGGTGGCGTCGCTGTTGACGCTGCTGCTGTCGCTGATGCTTTTCAGCACGTTCATGGGCGGGGGCGATCCCGCGCAGACCACCGAGGTCTTCGGCAGCGCCTACGGGCACCTGCACCACGTGCAGCGCTTCCCGTGGATCACCGGTGAGAACTTCACCATCGAGTACTACCTGGGGATGGACGGGCTGAGCTTCCCGCTGTTCATCCTGACGACGCTGGTGTCGTTCCTGGCCTGCGTGGCCAGTTGGAACTTCGACAAGTGGAAGATCAACAAGGGCTGCCGGGCGTACTTCATCCTGTTCCTGCTGCTGGAAACCGGCATGCTGGGGGTGTTCGTCTCGCTGGACTTCTTCCTGTTCTACATCTTCTGGGAAGTGATGCTGCTGCCGATGTACTTCCTCATCGGAGTGTGGGGCGGGCCGAAGAAGGAATACGCGGCCATCAAGTTCTTCCTGTTCACGCTGGCCGGCAGCGTGCTGATGCTGGTGGCCCTGCTGGGGCTGTACTACTACAGCGCCGACGCGCTGGATCCGACGCAGAACCCCGCCCTGGCCGCCGACCCCTCGCTGGCCGACAGCTACCGAACCGGTGAGCCGATCACCCAGGGCACCTTCGACCTGATCGAGCTTTCCACCAACCAGGCGATCCAGACGCACTTCGGAGCGGCCAGTACGTTACTGATGGGCTACCGCTTCGCGCCGCTGGTGTTCATGCTGCTGTGGATCGGGTTTGCCATCAAGCTGCCGGCGGTGCCGTTCCACACGTGGTTACCCGACGCGCACGTGGAGGCCCCGACGCCGATCAGCATGATCCTGGCGGGCGTGCTGCTGAAGATGGGGGGGTACGGCTTCTTGCGGCTGTGCTATCCGATCTTCCCCAGCGGAGGCGAGCACTGGTCCTTCTTCCTGGCCGTGATCGGTGTGATCAGCATCCTGTATGGCGCCCTGTGCGCCATGGCCCAGACCGACTTCAAGAAGCTGGTCGCCTACAGCTCGGTGTCGCACATGGGCTACGTGATGCTGGGCATCGCGGTGATGACCAAGACGGGATTCCAGGGGGCGATGTTCCAGATGATCGCCCACGGGATTTCCTCACCCATGTGCTTTTTCTTAGTCGGCATAATCTACGACCGAGCCCACCATCGGCGCATCAACGACTTCGGCGGGCTGTGGTTGACCATGCCGAAATACGGCACCATGGCGACGCTGGGGTTCTTTGCAGCGCTGGGCCTGCCGGGATTGTGTGGCTTCATCGGTGAGGTGTACGTGCTGTTAGGGACGTTCGAGGCCCGGGAGACCTACTCCTGGGCGGTGCCGATGGCCGTTCTGGCGGCCGCCGGCGTGATCCTGACGGCCGGGTACATCCTGTGGCTCATTCAGCGGGTGTACCTGGGCAAGGTCCGCGAGGAATACGCGAAGTTCCCCGAGGCGACCGGTCGCGAGCTGTTCGTCCTGGCGCCGTTCGCCGTGCTGGCGATCGTGCTGGGCATCCTGCCCAAGCAAGCGCTGTTCGACTTCATGAACGGGACGCTGACGCTGATGCTGGACCACATCAGCGGAGTGAACGAGATGCTGCTAGCCATGGCCGGCTGATGGCGTAAGGGTTGCCCGAGCCGCGGCGTCCGCGCCGCGCGGGCTGAAGCCCGCGGCTCAGGAAGAGAAGCCCGCGGACCAGAAAGAGACGTTCGATACGAATGACGTCGTTACTCGCTCAATTCTGGATGCCGACCTCGCGCGAGCTGTTCTGGTTCTCGCCGGAGCTGGCCATCGTCGCGACCATAGCGCTGCTGTTGATCCTGCCTCTGATCCTGGGTCGGTCGTCCCGGCTGACGGGGTCGATCGTTTTGGCGGGGATCATCGCGGCCGGTCTGCTGACCTGGCGTGTGGCGGGCGAGGTGGCCGACGGCGGCGAGACCGGACTGGCCCCGGCGGCGGCCTCGGGCATGCTCATCGCCGACAACCTCAGCGTGTACTTCAAGCTGGTGCTGCTGCTGTTTGCGGCCTGTATCACGGCCTTGTGGTGGATCGGATCGGCCGACAGCGAGCGGGCGGCGCCGGAATTCTTCGTCCTGCTGCTGGGCAGTGCGTTGGGCATGATCCTGATGGTCAGCTCGCTGAACCTGCTGATGATCGTGTTGGCGATCGAGCTGGCCTCGCTGCCCAGCTACGCGATCGTCGCGTTCGACAAGCGCGATCGGCGGGCGGGGGAGGTGTCGCTGAAATACGCGGTGTTCGGCTCGATCTGCGCCGCCATCATGCTGTACGGCGTGAGCCTGCTTTACGGCATGTACCAGACGCTCAGCTTTACGGCGATCGCCGACAACGTGGTGGGCGACCTGCTGGCCGGGCGCAACCTGGCCACCGTGTACATGGCCCTGTTGTGCTTCTTCTGCGGCGTGGGGTTCAAGATCTCGGCCGTCCCGTTCCACTTCTGGTGTCCCGACGCGTTCCAGGGAGCGCGGATCGAGGTCACCACCTGGCTGAGCGTAGCCAGCAAGGCTGCCGGCCTGCTGCTGTTGCTGCGCCTGGTGCAGACGGTGTCGGGGGCGGTGGGGCAGCAAGAGGCCATGGCGGTCGTGTCGCCTCTGGCCTGGACGCTGGGCATCTTCGCCATGGTGACCTGCACGTACGGCAACCTGGCCGCCTACAAGCAGACCTCGGTCAAGCGGCTGCTGGCCTATTCGTCCATCGCCCACGCGGGCTACATGCTGATGGCCGTCGCCATCTTCGCTCAGCCGGGGTCGGCCGGGGCGCAATACGCGGTCTCGGCCGTTCTGGTGTACGTGCTGATCTACCTGTTCATGAACCTGGGTGCGTTCGGCATCACCGCCCTGGTCTACTGGCACACGGGCAGCGACAACCTGGATGCGTTCAACGGGCTGATCCGACGGGCGCCGTGGCTGGCGGTGCCGATGCTGTTCTGTTTGATGTCGCTGGTGGGGCTGCCGCCGTTTGCCGGGTTCGTGGCCAAGTACTGGATTCTGTACGCCCTGGCCAGTCAGGGCGACATGGCCCACTGGTTGTACTGGATCCTGTTCCTCGTGGCCGTGATCAACACCCTGGTCAGCCTGTACTTCTACCTGCGCGTGGTCGTGCGGATGATGCTGGTGGACGACGGGCAGGAGACCGTTCGGGCGCCGCTGGGCGGGCTGGTGCTGGCCAACATCTGCGGCGTGGCGGTGATCCTGATCCTGATCTTCGCCGGGCCGATCAAGCGGGCGGCCGACGGATACGCGGTCAACCTCTACGCTCCGCCGCTGGTGACCGCCGAGGCCGACTCGGCGCCCGAGGACCTGTTGCAATAGCGATCGCTGACGAGTCACCCGATGGACCCTGTGCCTGCGACCGACATCCTGAACGAACTGCTTGTGGGTGAGTACCGCGCTCTGCTGCCGCGCCTGATCGAGGCACGGGCGTTCATCACGGCCGACCGGACGGCGGACTTCGAGAACGTCCGTCGCATGGCCGCCGATCGCGATCGGTGCATGGCCCGTCTGGTCGAGACCATCATCGCACTCGGCGGTGAGCCGGGGCCGCGATCGAGCGACATGACCTCGGCCTGTTTTCATTACAACGAGCTGCCGGTCCTGCTTCCGCGGGTGATCGCGGACGAGGAGGCGCTGTGCCGCAAGTACGTCCGGGCCGTCCACGCCTTGAGCGACTGTGAGCAGGCCGCCGAGGTGGTCGCGGACATCGCCGGTCGTCACCGGGTGCACCTGGAGCTTCTGCGCAAGCTCGCGGCCGACGCGGTGCCCGCCGGCTGATCCCGCCGTTTGAATCGTTCGTCTACCGGGCCGTCACACGAGATGGGTAAAGCATCAGTGTCTGGGGCGCGTTCGCTGTACCGCCGGGCGTCGCGGTGCGTCCGCTGCCCGCGGATGAGCGCCCGGTCCGCCGTGCTCGGCGCCGAGTGCGGGTCGCTGCCTGCGCCTGTGCTGTTCGTGGGTGAAGCTCCGGGGCGGCTGGGGGCCGATCGCAGCCGCGTACCCTTTCGCGGTGACCGGTCGGGTCAACACTTCGATGAGCTGCTGGCCCACGTCGGTCTGACCCGGGCGGAGGTCTTCATCACCAACGCGGTCCTGTGCTGCCCGGTGACCGATGGGCGCAACGCCCGGCCCAGTGCCAGGGAAATCGCGAACTGCTGCGAGTATCTGACGCAGACGATCGACCTCGTGTCGCCGGTGGTGGTGGCCGCGCTGGGTGCTGTTGCGCTGGATGCGGTGGCCCGACTGGCGGGGTGCCGATGGCGCCTGGGCGAGGTTGTCGGGCGGCGGCTGGCATGGGGCGACCGGATCGTGGTGCCGCTGTATCACCCCAGTCCGCGAGTGACGAACTACCGGCGGCCGCTGGCTCGGCAGAAGCGTGACATCGAGGCCGTGGCTGCGGCCTTGCGGGAACGCGGCTACGAGGCGGCGTCCAGGTCCGCGTAGATCACTCCGTTGCGAACCTCAACCGGATAGCTGTTGACGCGGGCGGCCTCGCTGTGGTTGCTCACGCCGGTGATGACGTTGAACTGCCACCCGTGCGACGGGCAGGTCACGATGCGGCCGACGAGCTCGCCGGCGAAGAGGTTGCCGTCGGCGTGGGGGCAGAAGTTGTCGATGACGGCGAAACCGGGCGGATCGGTCAGGTGGAAGACGGCCAGTTTGCGTCCGGCCGCTTCGACGAACGTCCCTCGGCCGGGCGGGCAACGGTCGGCTTCAATGAGTCGGACGGCGGCCATGAGCGGCATTCAAGCAACTGTCGGCGGCGGTGACAAGTCGGACGGTTGACCTGTGGGGCCGGTCGGATAGTGTGGGGCGGCCGCCGGACGAGCGACCGAGGCTCGGGTTCATTCAGCGGTCAAGCCTCGGTCCTCGGCACCCGGCCGTCAGTGTTCAGCACTGGGGTCGGGGTCGGGCACGGGCGAGTGGCGGAATGGCAGACGCTAGGGACTTAAAATCCCTTGGGGGTTCATCCCTCGTGCGGGTTCGACTCCCGCCTCGCCCAATATCTCTGGCCGGCACGTCTGAGGCTTGCGGGGTGGCTTTCTTTGGGGCGATCTTCGCGCATCCGGCGCGAGCGTCGGGAAACGATTAGCACGGCGCGCAGGGATTCGGACATGGCGCTGAATCAAGGCGCTCGCGCTACGGCGTCGGACGTGCGGTGGGACGCCGCCGCAGGAGGATCACGCCGGCCGCCAGAAGCACGCCGCCCATGGACAGTGCGCCCCATGAAGAAAGTGCCGGCACTGATCCTGACGGACCCTGGGAGATGTACTCCAGGCCGCGGAGATCGACATCCAGAACGTCGAACACGGGTCCGAGAATCTCGCCCGTGAGCGGGTCCAGTCTGGCGAATACGCCATTGCTCGTTCCGCCCACCGCGTAGAGGTCGCCGCCGGGGGTGAAGGCGAGCGACTGATGCACTCCGACGTCGATCGTCGCGATCAGGTGCGTCTCCGCGTCGTCCAGGTCGATGGTGATGAGTCGCGTGGCCGCCGAGCCGGTTGGGCTGACTCCGTAAAGTATGCCCTCAGGCGAGAAGGCCAGGCCCTGGACGACGACCGTTGCTCCGTTGAACGAGCCGATGGTGGTCAGACTTCCGTCGTCGAGATCGACCACGGAGAGGTCGTGTCCGATGGAGACGAAATGGCTGACGTAGAGCTCGCCGGAGGGCGAGAAGGCCATGCCTCGCACGTCGGCAGCCACCGACACTTCGAACACCAGGTCCCCGGCCTGGGGGTCGATTCGATAGATCTCCGCATCGCCACCGATCACGTAGGAACAGACCGCGTAATGCTCTCCATCCGGCGCCCGAGCCAAGGCCTGTAGATGCTCCGGCATGTCGTCCCGCGTCGGCCCGACCTGGCCCGAATCCCCATCCAGGTGGACGAACGTGCCGTCCCAGCCGACGGCATGAAACAAAGGGGCCGCCGAGGCAACGGCGGGCAGGAGCAACGCTATGGCCGGCACGAGAGTCCGTGACCGCATACCGGCGACTCGCGCAGCCTGGGCCGTTCGCTTCGTCCAACGGCACGTCGGTCGTTCCCGGCCCTTTCCACGGTTCGTCACAGGGCGTCCTCCCGGACTGGCGCTGCGTTCTTCTTTCCGCCCGGCCGGAACGCGCGCCCGGCACTGGGTGCACCGGACGGGCCGACTGCCCTACGGGAATAGACGGCGGACCGACCGGTTCGCTTATGCAGAAATCTATGGTAATCGAAAGGGACCGGGCGATTCCACGCGAATTGCGCGCCGTAGACCGTGCCTGCCCACGTCGGATAGAGCTGCCGGATGGTTTCGGCCGGCGGGCGACTTGGCTTTTGGTGGCGGGCGGCCTACGATACGTCAGCCGCTTGTAGACAAAACCCGCAGCCTTAGGGAGTCAAACCATGAGACGGCTTAGACTGTGGGTGTGGGTCCTGGTCGCAGTTCTCCTCGTTCCCAGCCTGGGGTGCCACAAGCGAAGCGGTTCGCGGTACTACCACGATCAGCGTCCTGCTTACGTCGTCCGGGAGCACCACCGCGAGCGGTACCGGGAGCGCCGCGTGTACCACCGCGGGCCCAGCCACCGGGAATACCCCCAGGAGCGCTACAGCATCTACCGCCAGCCCGATCGAGGACACGATCGCGACTCGCACGAGCGGCGCGGGCACGAGCGGCGTTAGATCGCCCCAGGACGGCCATATCAAGGCGGAACCCGTCGCCGAACTGCGGGCCGGCCAATCGGTCGCCGCGCAGGTCGAGCGTGGGCTTTTCGTTGCTGTTCCGTTCTCTAACGGGCGTGGAGGTCCGGCTGATTCCGCGCCTGCGACGTCGTCTCGGGGCTTGTCAGGAGCGTGCATCGACGGTATACAACCGGGGATGCTGGAGCGTCGGCGGCCGCGTGGATCGGGTCGCCGCTGGTTCCGGGGGTGTACCCAAGTGGCCAAAGGGGACGGGCTGTAAACCCGTTGGCGTTTGCCTTCCTAGGTTCGAATCCTAGCGCCCCCAGTTGAATCATCCGCTGCCGGCCCGGTCCGTGGGGCCGCTCGTGGGGCCGTCTCTTTATCGCAGGTGGGGCAGGGCGATCGCAACCGGCGGACCGTGCAGGCCGATAACAGTATCGTATGCGCCGGTGGCCCGGCGAGGACCACCCCGTTTCATTGACCCGCCCGGACGGCGGTGACCGGACCGAAGCCGGATGAGAATCCGAGACGCGATCGACACCAACCCGCCCACCCTCTCGTTCGAGTTCTTCCCGCCCAAGGACGAGATCGGCTTCTGGGACCTGTACCGGACGATCGAGTCGCTGCGGCCGCTGAACCCCACCTACGTGTCGGTCACCTACGGTGCCGGCGGAGCGACGCGCAGGAAGACCATCGAGCTGGTGGTCCGCATCAAGACGGACATCGGCATCGAGAGCATGGCCCACCTGACCTGCGTAGGGTCCCCGCGTCAGGAGCTGGCCGGCATCCTGGACGAGCTGAAGCAACGGGACGTGGTGAACGTGCTGGCCCTCCGCGGTGATCCTCCCGAGGGCCAGCGGGAGTTCACCAGAACGGAGGGGGGCTTCGCCCACGCCAACGAACTGGTGGCGTTCATCCGCGACCGGCATCAGGACAGCTTCTGTCTGGGGGCGGCCTGCTATCCGGAGGGGCATCCGGAATGCAACGATCCGCAAACGGACCTGGACAACCTCAAGCGTAAGGTCGATGCCGGCGTCGACTTCCTGATCAGCCAGCTCTTCTTCAACAACGACGACTTCCTTGCCTTTCGGGACCGGGCAGCCGCCGCTGGAATCGACGTGCCCATCATCGCCGGGCTGATGCCCGTCCTCAGCGCCCGGCAGGTCAGGCGCTTCACGGAGATGTGCGGGGCCGCCATCCCGCCAACGTTGCTCGAGCAGATTGAGGCCGTCGAGGACGATCCCGAAGCGGTCCGCCAGGTGGGGATGTACCACACGACGCAGCAGTGCCACGGGCTGATCGATGAGGGCGTGGCCGGCATTCACTTCTACACGCTGAACCGCTCGACGGCGACGCGGGCGATGTTCCAGCAGCTCAAGCCGCGGTTGGTCCGCCAGCCGCAGGCGCGGTCCTAGGACCGACGGGGCGATCGGTCGGGCTCGGTCCTACCGCCGCGGGCAATGCGCTATATCTTTATGTTTCAAAAGTAGTTATGCACGGTATCGCGCCTGTGACTTATCCGGCCGGGGTGCCCGGGCGCGGACCGTTGGGCGAGTCCGCGCCGGGATCAAGTTTCCGAGTCCGTCGGGTCGATAACTACTCCCGACAGGGGTGACAGGCACTGACCGAAAGGAGTCGGTCCAGGATGAGCGCATGGATGCGGAACGAAGAGCGTGAGGCCACAGAGGCCCGGCGGCAGCGGCCTGTCGTGCCCCATCGGATCACCTTCGCTGCGGCCGGTGACGGAGCACTCGGCTCCGACGAGGTGACAGCACCGACTGACGTGTTTCTCGAGGTCACCGAGCCGGGCGGCGACATCGCCGACTGGTTCGATGATATCTGGTGGGCGGAGGTTCTGCGCCGTTGGGGCGACCACTCCCTGACGGTTCACGTGTTGCCTTCCCGCCAGGCGTTGCTTCATTCGGTCGTGCTTCACCACGTGGCCATGGTTCGGCGTGTCGCGCCGGGTTGGCGCGTGATCGGCTACGGCTATTGCGGCGAGATCGTCGCGGAGGCCGAACTGGAAGCTCTGGCCACCAGCGCGTACGACCAGGTTCGCCTTGTGGAGAGCGATCGCCCGGGCTTGGGTGACGGACATCACCCGCGTGCGCTCGGCTTCGAGGATCTGTTGGCACGTGTGCGTCGGCTCCAGGTAGAGCGTGGGGCGACACGGCCGATCCTGGTGCGGGCCGCCTCGGTTCCGCCGGTGCCGGGCGAGCGCCCCACAGAGGGTGGTCGCCAGGGCGAGGCGGCCGGAAGCGATGAGGGCACGAGTCGCGGACAGCCGGTGCCGGTAAGCGGCCGGCGGCAGTAGAACAAAACGGTTTCCGACGCGGCGAGCCATAGGCTGCGCCGCATTCGCCTCCTTCTTCCCCGAACCTCCGTCTCCTTTGGCGGGCGGTCCTTGGCGGATCGCCCGCCGCGTCTTTGGGTGCGCCGGGCCAACGGTCGGCAGGGTGGGTTTGCGCTAGCACGCCCCGTTTGCACTCGGTACGATGTCGGCCGATGGGTCTGATCGTGCAGAAATTCGGTGGTACCAGTGTCGCGGACGCGGAGAAGATCCACCGGGCCGCACGCCGGGCGATCCGAGCCGGCATGGACGGCAAGCAGGTGGTGATGGTGGTGTCGGCCATGGGCCGAACCACTGACGAGCTGCTGGCACTGGCCCGCGAGGTCTCGGCCAATCCGCCGCGGCGCGAACTGGACATGCTGCTGACCACCGGGGAGCAGGTGTCCATCGCCCTGATGGCCATGGCGATCGACGCGGCCGGACACGAGGCCATCAGTCTGACGGCCGGCCAGCTCGGCCTGGTGACCGACAGCGCCTACACTCGGGCCCGTATCCAAACCATCCACAAGGCCCGGCTGGACCGCGAGCTGGCGGCCGGCAAGGTCGTGATCGTGGCCGGCTTTCAGGGCATCGACGCCAGCGGCGAGATCACCACGCTGGGGCGCGGGGCCTCCGACACGACGGCCGCGGCGCTGGCGGCCGTGCTCGATGCCGAGATCTGCGAGATTTACACCGACGTCGACGGCGTCTACACGGCCGACCCGCGGATCGTCCCCGCGGCCGGCAAGATTGACAAGATCAGTTATGACGAGATGCTGGAGATGGCCGGCTCCGGGGCCGGCGTGATGCACTCGCGGGCCATCGAGTTCGCCAAGAAATTCAACGTACCCATCCACGTGCGCAGTGCGCTCACCGACGCACCGGGGACCTTGATCATGGCCGAAACCGAGGGAATGGAAGAGATTACGGTCCGTGGGGCGACCCTCAAGGAGGACCTGGCGGGCGTCGTGCTGACCGGCGTGCCCAACCGGGCCGGCATCGCCGCGGAGATCTTCACCGAGCTCGCCCAACGACAGGTGCTCATCGACGACATCACCCAGACCATTTACGAGGACGGGCGGATCGCCAACATCGGTTTCTCGACGACCACGGCGTATCTGCGCGAAGCCCGGGCGGCCTGCGAGCGCGTCCGTGACAAGCTGGGCCTCGGTGGCGTGGAGATCGACGAAGACGTTTCCAAGATTAGCGTCATCGGTGTGGGCATGCGGTCGCACACCGGCGTGGCGGCCAAGATGTTCGAAGCTCTTTCCGAAGCCGGCATCAACATCGAGACCATCTCCACCAGTGAGATCGTGATCAGTTGCATCGTCCGTCACCAGGACGGCCCGAGGGCTCTGCAGGCCGTCCACAGCGCTTTCGGCCTGGATCAGACGAGTTCGTCGAGCCTCCAGGCCTGAGGCCGGGCCATGGCCCGCCGACGAAAGACACCCGCATCCATCACCCTGCCGCCGATCTGGCGGCGCCGGCCGATTCTGACGCTGGTCCTGGTGCTGCTCGTCGGCCTGATGGTCTATGGGCGGGTCTTCGCCGGGCTCGGTCAGAATGACGATTACACGCGATATCACGACAAGGTTTTCGAGGTGGCCTACCTCGTGGACGGGGACACGCTGGACATCGACGTCCCCGACGGGCGACATCCGACGACGCGCATCCGGCTGTGGGGCGTGGATGCCCCGGAGGTGACAGGCGGGCGACAGCGGGGCATGCACTACGGCAGCGAGGCTTCCGCGTTCGCCAAACGCCGCCTGATGGGCCGACGGGTGCGCGTGGTGCTTTCGCCGAGCAGGACGCGCGGCAAGTACGGCCGGCTGCTGGCCTACGTGTATCTGGAGCCGTCCGGCGTGATGTTCAACGAGCTGCTGCTCGAGAACGGCTACGCCTACGCCGACCGGCGCTTCCCCCATCCCTACAAACGGCAGTTCAAGTCCATCGAAGAACGGGCCCGCAAACAGGGCGTGGGTCTGTGGGCCGACGTGACCGCCGATCAGATGCCGGAATGGCGCCGGCGGATGGAAGGTCGGGCGGAGTGAGAAGTCAGGATCGAAGCCTCTCACCGAGCGCAGCGGGCGCCAGGCGGATCACTCGGCGGCGCCGAGGCGGATGAAGACCACATCTTCGTGTTCAGGTCATCCGGCGTTGTCGATCATCTGCAGGAGAATCTGCGCCGTGTTCTCGGGGGCGCCGGTCTTGACCAACGGGTCGATCAGGGCGGCCAGTTGGTTCGACATGCTCCGCCGGGCCTCGGGGTCGCAGAGCAGGGCGATGGCCCGGTCCGCGATGGGACGCGTCGACGTGTAGTAGGGCATGAACTCGGGCACGAGTTCGCGCCCGGCCAGGATGTTGACCAGCGAGAGATGCCGCGTGCGGATAAGCCATCGGCCGATCAGGCGATACGCCCAGCGGCTGGCGTTGTACATGACGATCATCGGGGTGTGGCGATAGGCCACCTCGAGCGTGGCCGTGCCCGAGGCGACCAGGGCCAGATCGGCCGCGGTGAGCAGGTCGTCGTTGCGGTCCTGGTAGGCGGCGATGGGCAAGCCCGACGCGGCGACGTGAGACTCGACCGCCGCCCGGACTACCGGGTTGGCCACCGAGACGCCGACGTGGGCGTCGGGAAACCGGGCCAGAATCCGACCCGCCAATTCGAGTTGCCCGGGCAGCACCTCCTGTACGACGTGCAGCCGCGATCCGGGCAGAAGGGCGACGACGGGTCCGCCCTGTTTACGAATTGAAGTCACACCGTCCGAGCTCGGCGGGCGCTGGGCCAGCGAATCGAACAACGGATGCCCCACGTACGTGGCGTCCACGTGACGGTCCCGGAAATATTCCTCCTCGAACGGGAGGATGACGGCCATACGATCGACGCGACGACGCACGCGGCGGATGCGGAACGCTCCCCAGGCCCACAGTTGCGGGGCAATGAAGTACAGGACGGGGATGCCGCAGCGCTTGGCCTGGCGGGCAATCCGGAGGTTGAGCGTGGGGGAATCGACCACGACCGCGGCGGCGAACGGCTGCTCCCGCAGGTGCCGCTTAGTGGCGGCCAACAGCTTGCAGGCGGGCGCCACGGCTCTGACTGCGCCCAGGAGCATGGCGGAATGGGCGGTCATGTCGAAGATGCCGTCGCAGCCGGCCGCCCGCATGGCCGGGCCGGCCACGCCCATGAACCGCACCTCGGGACGGAGCTTTCCGACGGCCCGGATGAGCCCGGCCGCGTGCATATCGGCGCTGGGCTCGCAGGCCGAGATGAAGACCAGCGGTCCGCGGCTGTTTCCGGGTGGAAGCGGGTTCATATCGAGGCAGCGCCTTCGCTGAGGGGGCTTCAGGCCGGGGGGAGACTTTACCGGCCCGGCATCGCAGTGGCAACCGGCGGAGTTGGCCCGCGACCGGTGCCAGAGGCCCGGCGGCCAGGGATTTTGTCGATCGGGCCTTGATTCGCGGGCGAATCCTGCTAGGCTCTTGCGATTCCGGCCCGTACGGTCACGTGCGAGGTAGGTCCAGCGGAGGAGGTGTGGTTTGGCGTCGGAGTTGGTCCGTGAACTGGTGAATGCCGGCATTCATTTCGGGCACCGTATCAGTCGGTGGAACCCGAAGATGAAGGCCTATATCTTCGGTCGGCGTAACCTGATCCACATCATCGATATTCGTGAGACGGTCAAAGGGTTGCTCCGGGCGAAGAAGTACATCGCCCAGGCCGTTGCGCGAGGTGAGGACGTTCTGTTTGTCGGGACGAAGCGGCAGGCCCGTCACTCGATCATTCAGCAGGCCAACCGCGTGGGCATGCCATACGTGGCCAAACGTTGGCTGGGCGGGACCTTGACGAACTTCCGGACGATCCGGTCCCGGCTGGCGCGGTTGGAGGAGCTGGAGGCGGCCGAGGCCGACGGCACCGTGCAGAAGTACAGCAAGAAAGCCATCGCCAGTCGAAGCCGCGAGTTGCGCAAGATCAAGAGCAACCTGGAGGGCATCCGGACCATGGAACGGCTGCCCGGTGCGCTTCTGGTGGTGGACGTTCGGCGGGAGCATCTGGCCGTCCGCGAAGCCAAGAAGCTGGGCATCCCCGCGGTCTGTCTGATCGACACGGACTCCGATCCGGACTTTGCCGACATCCCTATTCCGGGCAATGACGACTCGATGCGTTCGATCGAGACGATCCTGGTGCATCTGGCCGACGCGGTCGAGGAGGGGAAGCGGGGACGGTTGGCGGTCACTCCGGCCGCGGACGCGGATGCCGCCTTCCCACGGCGTTCAAGGCGTGGAGCCGGCGGCCGAGCCGACGGCGATGAGGACGAGGCAAAGCCCCCGGTCCCCACGGAAAGCGTCGGGCTGGAGGCTGGGTCCGGCGAGCTCACCTCGGGCCAGGAGGTGGCCGGTCAGCAGGGCGCCCCCCTGGGCGGAACGGACGAAACCGGAGGCACGGCTCCGCCGACCGACGGCTCCAGTGACGAGATTCCGGCGATCCGCGAATCGTCCACATGATCCGGACTGCGGGGGTTTGGGTGGTCCTCCCGGATCGACCTTCCCGATATCAGGTGACATCCAACCAGCGGGGCGTGCGTGCCCTTCAACAGCAGAGCGAAGGCGAGCGACCGCGCCGGGTCGCTGCGAAATGGAGAATCCAGAGGAATGGCCGAGATCACAGCCGCACAGGTGAAAGCGCTTCGCGAGGAAACCGGGCTACCGATGATGGAGTGCAAGGCCGCCCTGGCCGAAGCCGGTGGTGACAAGGAACAGGCCGTCGAGATCCTGACCCGCAAGCACAAGGGCAAGATGGAGGCCCGTTCCGGTCGCGAAACCGGCGAGGGCCGCATCGCGATCTACATCGACGAGGCCGGCACCACCGGTGGCATCATCGAGCTGCGTTGTGAGACGGCCCCTGTGGCCAAGAACGAGCTCTTCGTCAAGTTGACCGACAAGCTGGCCCGCCAGGTTGCCTGCCAGCAGGAGGCGAGCCCGTCTCCGGACGCGATTCTTGCGGCCGAGTCGGTGGCGGAGCCCGGCAAGACCGTCTCCGACCTGATGACCGACGTGTACGGCAAGCTCCGCGAGACCATGAAGCTGGTGGGCTGCCGCCGGGTCTGCGGGGACTACCTGACCAGTTACGTACACCACGACGGCAAGACCGGCGTGCTGATCGCCCTGGACGCCAAGCCGACCGAGGACAACGTCGGTCTGGACCTGTGCCATCACGCGGCGTTTGCGAACCCGATGGCCGTTGAACCGGACGGCGTGCCGCCTGAGGCCGTGGAGAAGGTCCGCAACCTGGCCCGGGAGGTAGCCATCAGCGAGGGCAAACCCGAGAAGATCATCGACAAGATCGTCGAGGGCAAGGTCAACGCCTTCTACGCCGAGAAGGTCCTCATGGAGCAGGAGCACGTCAAGGTCACCAAGACGAAGGTGCGCAAGGTCCTCAAGGACGCCGGCGTGAACGCCGTGACGGAACTGGTCTTCATGAAGGTCGGCGCTTAGCGTTGTGTGCGGTCTGCCGTTGGATCGAGCAAGGGGAGCCTCCGGGCTCCCTTTTTCTTGCGCCGGCTGCTAGACTGCCGATCGCGGCGTTGCGAACGGGCGGACCAGAGAGCCCGCTGGTGCACCGCTCGGCGTTACCGAGCGATAGGGCGGCACGACCGACACGAGAGGTGGGCCCATGGCAGTCGTGAAAACGTCGGGCGACGATGACCAGTCTCACGTCCGGCGACCCCGGACGAAGTACCAGCGCGTCGTGCTCAAGATCAGTGGCGAGGGCCTCTGCCGGGCCGGGCACCGAGGCATCGACGGGGAGGAACTCCAGCGGATCTCCAACGAGATCAAGCTGGTGGCCGATCTGGGCGTGCAATTGGCCGTCGTCGTCGGCGGGGGCAATATCGTCCGTGGCGACACCCTGGCGGCCGAGGCGCCGATCGACGTGGTGACCGGTCACTACATGGGCATGCTGAGCACGGTGATCAATGCCCTGGCCGTGCAGGACGCCCTGGAGGCGACGGGTGTGGCCACCCGGGTGCAGAGCGCGGTGGCGGTCGATCGGGTCTGCGAGAAGTTCATCCGTCGCCGGGCGATGAGGCACCTGGAGAAGGGGCGGGTGGTGATCTTCGCGGGCGGCACCGGCAACCCCTTTGTGACGACGGACTCGGCCGGAGCGCTGCGGGCCTCGGAGATCGGGGCCGACGTGGTGCTGAAAGCCACTAAGGTGGACGGTGTCTACGCGGCCGATCCGGTACAGGACCCTTCCGCGGAGTTGTTCGAGCATCTGACCTACGACCAGGTGATCGATCAGCGCCTCGAGGTGATGGACGTGGCCGCTATCGATCTGTGCCGCAGGAACGGCATACCCATCATCGTGTTCAACCTGAAGCTGCCCGGACACATGCGGGCGGTCGTCGAGGGCCAGCGGATCGGGACGCTGATCGACGCGGGCTGACCGCTCGGGTCCGGCTTGTCGCGTGCAGGGGGGCTGGCTAGACTGGGCGATCGAAGGTCTTACGGAGGAATCTGGCGATGCCCGTAGACGCAATCGAGAAGGACTGTAGGACGACCATGGAGAAGTGCGTGTCCTACCTGAAGGACGAGTTGCGGGGCATCCGTACCGGGCGGGCCAGCCCTGGCTTGGTCGAGCACCTCAAGGTGCCGGTCCAGTCCTACGGGAGCACCATGATCCTTCGGGAACTGGCCACCATCAGCGCCCCGGATCCGGTAACCGTGCTGATCAAGCCTTTCGATCCCAGCACGCTCAAGGACATCGAGAAGGCCCTCCGTACCTCGGACATCGGCATCACGCCCGCTTCGGACGGCAAGATCATTCGACTGCCGATTCCTCCGCTGTCGGGCGAGCGCCGCGGTCAACTCGTCAGCCAGGTCAAGCAGATGGGCGAAAGCCAGAAGGTCGGCATCCGCAATGTTCGCCGCGACGCCAACAAGCAGATCGACGCGATCCAAAAGGACGGCACGCTCAGCGAGGACGAAGCCAAGAATGCCAAGGATCGAGTCCAGAAGCTGACCCGCAAGTACGAGGAGGCGGTGGATTCGGTCGTCGCTGCCAAGGGGAAGGAACTGGAAGAGGCCTGACCGAAGTGAGAAGCGCTCAAGGGAAGGGCGAGTTGCCGAAGCGCGTGGGCCGTGCGGCGAGGCGGGGGGGGCGTTCGAGAGTTGGGGCGGGTCTATAATGGCTGGCGGGGCGGCCGTGGGGTACATTTCATACGGTAGGGCGTGCTGAAGGTCGATACGACGATGTTCGGACTCGGCCGGGCTGATCTGGAGGCTCGATGATGGGTCGCGTCTGCCCGCAATGTTCGGCGCAGAATCCGGCGTTGGCCCGGTTCTGCTGTCAATGCGGCAGAGCCTTGGACGACGCGCCGTCGGGTGGGCCAGGCGGCGGGTCGTCGTCGGTGCTGAGCTGTCCGGCCGGCTTCCAGCCCTGTCTCGAGTCGCCGGGGTTCTACTACCAGTGGGTGTCGGTGGGGAAGGAATCGTTTTTCGGCTGCGAATACCTGGGGTTGACGCTGCTCAACGGCGGTGACCCCGCGGTTGAGATTCGCATACGCCTCACCGGCCGCGACGCTACCGGCGAGGTGTTGTTCGAGCTGGAACGTAACGTCCACCGAATGGAACGGGGGCAGCCGGCCAGCCTGGAGATCCCCCGGGACCAGTTGCCCGGCGTCCCCGAGTCGCTCGACGTGTCGGTGGTGAGCAGCAAGCGCTCGCCGCCGGATGAGCCCCAAGAAAGGAGGCAGTCATGCAAGCCCTGGTGGTCATCGTCCTCGTCGGAGGACTCTTCATAGTCCTTTTGGCCCTCACGGGGCTGTTCACGGTCAAGCAGCAGTCGCGGGTAATACTCGAGCGGTTCGGGCGGTTCCTGCGAACCTGCGGCCCGGGTCTGCACTGGCGGATTCCGGGCGTCGACCGGATCGCCGGACGGATCAGCCACCGAGTGCAGGAACTCGAGATCAAGGTCGAGTCCAAGACGTCGGACGACGTCTTCGTGGACCTGCTCATCGCGGTGCAGTTCCTGATCGGTGAGGAGGAGGAGACGGTTCGGGCCGCCTTCTACCGGCTGAGCAACCCGGCCCAACAGATCAGCTCCTACGTCTTCGACACGGTGCGGGCTCTGGTGCCCGAGATGCCGGTCGATTACGTCTTCTCGGAGAAGGACAAGATCGCCAGCGCGGTCAAGGAGCGACTGCAGGGCACCATGCGCGGCTACGGCTACACCATCGTGCAGTCGTTGGTGAACGACATCCAGCCCGACGCCCAGGTCAAAGAGGCCATGAACAAGGTGAACGCCTCGGCCCGGCTGAAAGAGGCCGCCAGGAACGAGGCCGAGGCCCAGAAGATTCGGGTCATCGCCGAGGCCGAGGCCGAAGCGCGGGCCAAGGAGCTGCAGGGCATGGGCATTGCCAAGCAGCGGCTGGCCATCGCCAACGGGCTGAAGGATTCGGTCGAAGCGTGCTCCGAGGCGGGCATCAGCCCGGAAGAGGCCACCAAGATGGTCCTGCTCACGCAGCACTACGACACGGTGACGGCCGTCGGCTCCCACAGCAAGGCGACGATCATGATGATCCCCTACACGCCGGACGGCATGAGCCAGGTCGGCGACCAGATCACCAGCGCCCTACTGACCACGGGCGAAGCCCAAGCCCGCGACGGCAAGCCGGCGCCGGCGCACGGATAAGCGGTACGCGGGGATTCGATACTTCGGGTCAGGTCACCATGTGAGGCCCGAGCTGGTCCGACGGATCAGCACAGTTGGAGGCAGGGATCATCGCACGCCAAGAGTCCACCATGGGAGATCGGCCGACACGACGGTCCTTCATTCGGCGAACGGGGGCCGCGTTGTTGACGGCCCTGGGCGTGGGGCGCGGTGCACCGGCGTTCGCCAGGGGTGCCGACGCTCAACCGCCGGCCGGGGAGCCGGCGGCGGCTACACAAGAGGCGCGCCCGCTGCTGGCCACTCCCGAAGCGCTGTTCCGGCCCACTGCGACCGGTTGCACGGTGCAGTGGGTGCCCGAGGGCGTTGTCGAGGCGCGGGTGATGGCCGGCTCGGAACCGGGGCGGCTGGAACTCGTCTCCGAGTCGACTTCCGCCGAGCCGAGCGAGGTTGAGATCGGCGGGTTCGCCCCCGACTCCGAGATCCACCTGCAGTGCTGGTTTCGTCGGCAGGGGGACCGGGACTGGGTGAAGCGCCCTGTGCGGCGGGTGCACTCCGCCAGGGCGCCCGGCAGCACGTACCGCATCGCGTTGATTGCGGACTCACACCAATACGCCTTCGGCGAGCATTCGGGGGCCAAAAAGAATCTGGGGCAGACGATCACCGCCGTGTTGGCGGATCGACCGGACTTCGTGGTCTTCCTCGGCGACGAAGCCGGCATCCATCATCTGAAAGATAGGCGTCGGTCGCTTAGCCGGGAATCGGCGGACTTCCGCTGGGCGTCATGGCGTTTGGCTTTCGCGCCACTTCTGGCGGCTGTTCCGAGCTGCATTGCGCTTGGCAACCACGAAGGAGAGGCTGGTTTCTATCAGCATGTGCCCAGGCGCCACGGCTCGGCCTACCTTCAGCGCTGGGGCACGATCGCCCGGAAGCGCTATTGCCGCAACCCCTCCTTTGCAACGTATCCGGAAGGTGGCGAGAACGAGAACTGGATCGGTGACCAGGATAGTCCGGCCACCGGCGGTGCGGCCGACGGCAATTGCTCACCCCTGGAGAACTACTACGCGTGGACGTGGGGCGACGCCCTGTTCGTCGTCCTCGACGTGCACCGATACACCAACATTGGCGGGCTTCGTCCCAATGTGGTGGAGCAGTGGACGCTGGGGAAGGCTCAACTGCAGTGGTTTGAGAGGGTGCTGACCGGTAGCCGGGCTCGTTGGAAGTTCGTTGTCGCCCACCACCTGGTGGGTGGCTACGCGTGGGACTTGGATGGGACCAGCCGGGCCACCGATTACGTCTACGGGCGCGGAGGGGCGCGCTACGCGCGTGTCGGCGAGCAGGATCGCATCACCCAGATCATGAAGCAGGTTGGGGCACAGTTTTTCCTCTACGGTCACGACCATATGTTCGCCCATCGACAGGCGGAGGGCATTCATTTCGTCTGCTGCGGGCGCCCCACGTGGCTCAGCGCCGCGTGGTGGGAGACGCCCGGTTGGCGCGAAGCCTATGGCGATGCAGCGGCCCGGGACCCGCACGATTTCTACGGGGCCATCGGCTACACCCGGCTGACCGTTGGCCCCGATGAGGCTCGCATTCAGTACCTGCGAACGGCAACGGATCCCAAGGGCACCGAGAACGTAAGCACGCCCGTTGGCCAGGTCGTCCACGAGTTCGCGGTCTCATAGCCATCAAGGCTGACGCGCCGATCGAGCTTGTGGCCGCTGCGCCTGCGAGCCGGTCAAGGTTGTTGTCACGATGGGAAAGAGGATCGAACCGCGTGCCCGGACCTATCCCGCCACGACCTCGCGCCCGCGGGTGCGGTACCAGACGTAGCCCATCAGGATCATCCCGATCAGGCTGAACGGCAGCATGAAGTAGAACCAGGCGTTCCAGCCCAGCGAAGTGTTCTTCACCGTGTAGTCGATCAGCGTGCCCAGCCCAAAGCCGGCCACGGCGGCGCCGAAGTACTGGAAAGAGTCGATCACCCCGGAGGCGAAACCGGCCATCTTCCGCCCGCCCAGGTCCATGGCGGCGGCCGTCCCCAGGATCGAGTGCGTCGAGTTGCAGGTCAGCGAGATCAGAATCAGCAGCACCGAGGCCAGGCCCGCGCTGGCGATATTCACGTTGCTCAGCAGGATGGCGGCCGCCAGGATGACCGCCGACTCCAGAGCGTACAGAGCCATGGCCACCGGGGCGCGTTTGCCCTTGAACAGCAGGTCGGAGATGAACCCCGAGCTGAACGAGCCGATGAACGCCGTGATGGGCAGCAGGGCGCCGGTGATGATCACCAGGGTCGAAGTCTTGATGTCCAGCCCCCACTCCCGGTCGAAGTAGATCACCCACCAATCGTACTGGGCCGTTCGCACCACGCCGGTGCAGAAGTAGGCGCAGGCCGTGATCCAGACCATCTTCTTGCGGATGATCGTACCGAAGACCTGTCGAAGGGGGATCTTGGCCTGGTGGTCGCCGTCGCTGTCGGCCTCGTCGGCGCCGTGTTGGACGTAGTAGCCCGCCTCCTCCGGGTTGTTGCGCACCACGATGTACATCAGCACGACCACCACCGCGACCGCGAAGGGCGGCACCCAGAACAGCCACCGCCAGTCACCGCCGATGACGTACTCGTGACCCAAAAGCAGGAAGACGTGACCGGTGAGCAGCCAGGGCCCCAGTGCGTTGATGGTGATCTGGCCCACCTGGATCATCAGGCCGAACACGCCGGCGAAGCGCCCGCGCTCGTTGCGGGTGAACCAGGCGGTGTTGATCTTGATCATGCCCGGCGCGCCGAAGGCCTGGGCGTACCCGTCGCAGGTCCGGATCAGGAAGAACAACAGAAAGACGCTGCCCGTGCCGGCGTAGGAGGAGATGCCGAACAGCAGGTTGAGCCCAATGGTCAGACAGGCCCCCAGGGCCATGGCCTGCTTGCCGCCCAGCTTGTCGGTGAACAGCCCGTTGATGAACTGCCCGAAGGCGTAGGCCAGATGGCGCCCGCTGTTGATGGCTCCGAAGTCGGCGTTGGAAAAGCCGAACCGGTCCATGATCCGGGGGGCGGCGATCGCGAGGTTGTACCGGCAGGTGTAGTACGAGGCGTACATCAGCCCCAGCATGAACCAGTTCATCCCGCGCCGCCCGCGGAATCCCGGTGGGTGCTGGTCGCCCCCAGGCCTGGTGGAAGCTGAACTCGGCTGTCGCTGCTTGCTCATCCGGGGAGGTCTGCCCCTTTCAGGCCGTCATTCGGCTGATCCGTGTCCTTAGTGCATGCGCGACCAGTGCACCGCGCCAACGCCCCAGACCAACACCTGCAAAACCACGGCCGTGACACTGAGCGGGGGCCAGGCGAAGGCCAATCCCAGAACCACCTGTGCGAGGATCAACGCGGCGTAGACGGGCACGCTCCACAGCCGCATGTTCCAGAACCCGAGCAGACAAAAGGCAGTCGCCGCAAAGGGTACCACCCACGGCCAGATGTCCGTGCCCGGGGAATAGACTGCATCCGTCACCCGGAACTCGAGCCGGTAGGCGCCGGCCGTCCCGTCCGCCAGCGTGCCCCCCAGGCGTGCGGTGGCGCCGCGCGTGTCATCGGTTTCGGCATCGGCGGTGAACTTCAGCCCCTCGGGGAGCTTGCGCGTGTTGACCACCCAGTCGAACGGCGGCTGCCCGTCGACGACGCGCAGATCGGCGGCGTAGGCCTGGTCCTCGCAGGCGGCTGGCAGGGCCTCGGTCTCGATCCGCGGATATCCGGGCTGCGGTGCCTCGGGCGAGGGCCCGGGCCGCAACGGCTTCGCCGCTTGGTGCAGCTCGCCGGAGTCCCCGTTCGGGCCGGTCACCTCCAGCACATAGCCTCGCATGTCGCTGTGCCCCCGGACGGCGGTCAGCATCTTCGGGATGTGCTGCATCATGACCACCATCGTGAAGATGGCCAGGTAGGTTGCGCCCACGACGACGGAGACAACCTGGGGGCGGTCCGGCACCGGCGGGGGAGTGGCCCCGGTGGCCTCGGGTATGACCTGCCCGTCGCAGCGCAGCTCCGGGTGCCAGGCGCCCGTCCGGCGGTCCTCCCTGGCCCGGAGCCTCAGGATCTTGTCTTCCTGATCCGGGTGAGGGAAATTGTAGTCGATGCCACCGAACCAGCGTCGACGGTAGAGCTGCCGTCCATCCAGCAGGAGCACTTTCCGGCCGATCCAGCCGTTGCGAGCGTGGATTTGCAGGCGGATTTCGCCGGTTGCGGTGGGACTGGGCAGGCTCCAGCGGAATTCGAACATGAGCAGGGCAGGTCGCTTCCTTACTGGTTACGCGCGCGAGGGCGGGATTATAGCCGGGCGGGTGCCGGGTAGGAAGGGGGGTCCCGGCGGTTCGCACACCGGCTGAAAGAGCAAGTCGGCCGGCCCATGCGGGCCGGAGTCGGCCATGCGGCGCTTGCCTCGCCGTGTTCGCCGTGGGCGGCGAGCGGGAAGGGACGGGGATTCGCGCCGGGTAGACGCTGGACGAGAAATTCTTAAAGTAGAGAGCCGCGTCCGCGTTCGCTGCCTTTATAATGCCGGCCGCGTCCCGCGGCAGCAGGGAGGACCGTATGTCAAAGATCGCCGAGCTATTCCGCCAGTCTCCGTTCGAACCGCTTCGGCTGCACATGGACAAGGTCATGGAGTGCGTCTCGCACGTCAAGCCGATGTTCGAGCGGGCCCGCGACCAGAACTACGAGAGCCTGAAGGAGCTGGTCCGCCTGGTCTTCAAACAAGAGCACCAGGCCGACATCATCAAGGACGATATCCGCCAGACCATTCCCAAGAGCTTCTTCCTGCCGGTGTATCGGGGCGACCTGCTGGGCTACCTGGCCATGCAGGACGACATGGCCGACTCGGTCGAGGACATCGGCGTCCTGCTGACCATCAAACATCTGGCCATGCCTGCGAAGTTGGTGGATCAGGTGTTCGAGTACGTCGAGAAAATCCTCTGGACGGCCGACAAGGCCTGCGACGTGAGCAAGGAGTTGACCGTGCTCGTCGAGAAGGGGTTCAACGGCGAGCAGGTCGACCGCATCCTCGGAATGGTCGCCGTGGTCGAGCGGGCCGAGTGGGAGGCCGACCGCAAGCAGTACGAGGTTTCCCAGGCCCTCTTCGCCCTGGAGGACGAACTCAAGCCCGCGGACCTCCTGCTGTGGTTCCGCATCTTCGCTGTCCTGGGCGAGTTGGCCAACCACGCCGAAAAGGCCGCCGACCGCGTCCGCCGGATGCTGGCCAAGTGACACGACGGCTTCCCCCGGCCCGGAGGTGACTGACCTGGGGCGCGCGGCGCGGGCCCCGCAAAGACGATCCCAATGCTCTTTTATCAGGTCGCGCTCATTCTGGCGGTGGTGATGTTGATCTGGAACACCGTCGAGGTGGGCCGGAACGATGCCGCCAACCTGGTCAACGCGGTCTTCGGTGCCCGGATCCTGAATCGCAAGTTGGCCGTCCGGGTGGCCGGCATCGGCGTGGTGCTCGGGGCGGTCGCTTCCGGCGGCGTGATCGAGACGGCCCGCAAAGGCATCTTCGATCCCCATCAACTGACGTTGCAGTCGGCCGTGTCCGTCTATGTCTGCGTCTACATTGTCAATACCGTACTGCTGTATGTGTACTCGGCCTACGGCATGCCGGTCAGCACGACGGCCTCACTGGTCTTCGCCCTGCTGGGAGCCTCATTCGCCGCCAAGGGAGCGGAGGTGGTCAAGTGGGCCAGCGCCGGCACCGTGGTGACGGGGATCATCTGCTCGATCGTCCTGTCCGGGGTGTTTGCCTTTCTGGTGCAGCGGGCGGTGCGCGGGGCGATTCGTGACCGTCCCCAGCACTTGGCCACCCTGCTGCTGCACGGCGGCTGGGTTGGCGGAGGGATGACCGCCGGGCTCTGCTACTTCCTCATGGCCAAGGGCATGAAGCACGTCGGCTTCATCCGCTACCTCAACGAACACGTCGTCGACCGCTACGGGGGGGATGCCGTCGTGGTGCTGTTCCTGTGGGGCGTCTTTGCGATTGTGATCCACGCCCTGCTGGTGATCTACCGCCAGCGGGCTGCCAGGCTGCTGTTTCCCGTGCTGGCGGTGGTGGCCATGATCGCCATGGCTTTCGCCTTCGGGCAGAACGACCTGGCCAACTGCGCGTCGCCCGGACTGTCCGTCTGGAACCTCATCAAGGCCGGGAATGTGGACATCGGTACCGCAGTCCCGATTCCCCTGTGGGCCCTGTTCGGCTGCGGGCTGCTCCTGGTCCTCGGCATGGGCACCAAGAACGCCGAGCGCGTCACCCGGGCGGAGGTGGCCACCGGGAGCATGAGCGATCACGTCGGGCTCTGGGCGCCCCGATGGTGCGTGGGGCTGGCCAGCCACCTGCTGCGCTTTCGCGGACGGGCGCCGTCGCTGGCCCCGTACCCCACCGTGGACGAACGGGGCGAGACCAGGCACTATGACTCGCTGCGGGCCTGCGTGATCCTGTCGGTGTCCGCCAGCGTGATCGCGACGGCGTCGGGTCTGAAGCTGCCGGTCTCGACGACTTACGTCGCCTTCGCGGCCGTAGTGGCCACAGGCATGGCCGATCGGATCTTCCAGCGCGGCGACGCGGCCTTGAAGCTGGCCCGCTCGATCTGGGTGGCATTCAGTTGGTTCGCCTCGGCCGCGATCGCCGCGACGGCAGCGGCCCTGGTGTGTCTGGCCGTCGTTCACTTGGGGACGGCGGGGATCATCATCGCTCTGGCCGCCAACGCCACGGTGCGCATCTACCTCCAGCGCCGAGCCGATGCCCAGCACAAGCGCGTCGAGGACGAGGCCTACGAGCGGGCCCACCCCGACGAGTTCGCCCTCGAGGACGAGGATTAGCTTCGGGCAGGCACGCCTCGATTCGCCGGTCGCCCCCTGCGCGCACAACCAGCCGTTCTCCATGGCCGGCCGTTCCCCGGTGGGCTAAGATTCGAGCCGAACCGCCGCACCCGTGGCATCCAGTGCCGGAGATTCACCATGGACGAGGGAAGCACTCGCAGCCGTCCGCTGGCGGTCTTGCGGGCGATGATCGACGCCATCGACCACGACGTTCTGCAACTGCTGGCCCGCCGAACGGCGCTGGTCGGGGAGATCGCGGGATACAAGCGAGAGCACGGGGTCCGGATTCGCGATGTGGCCCGGGAACGGGAGATTTACGGCGATCGCTGCCGGAGAGCGGAAGCACTGGGCCTGCCCGCCGGCGAGATCGAGGCGGTCTACCGTTCGATCCTGGTCGCGAGCCGGGATCACCAGGCCCGGCTGCGCGCCGAGTTGCCGCAGGACATTGAGCCCCAGGCCGTCGCGGTGATCGGCGGACGTGGAGCCATGGGGTCGTGCCTGGCCCGGTTGTTCGGCGATCTGGGGCACGCGGTGATGATCGCGGACCTGGGGACGGAGCTGACGCCCGTGGCGGCGGCCCAGGCGGCCGACGTCGTGATCGTGAGTGTCCCGATCCCCGTCACGGAGGAGGTGATCCGCCAGCTCGGCCCGCACGTTCGGCCCGAGTCGCTGCTCATGGACGTCACGTCGGTCAAGCGCGGGCCGATGGCCGCCATGCTGGACGCGACCTCCGCCAGCGTCGTGGGGACGCATCCGATGTTCGGCCCCGGCGTGCACACCTTGCAGGGACAGCGCGTCGTGCTGTGTCCGGGTCGCGGCCAGGACTGGGAGGCGTGGGTCCGGCAGATGCTGACCGCCCGTGGGCTGGTCATTACCGAGGCCACACCCGACGAGCACGACCGAGCGATGGCCGCGATTCAGGTGCTGACGCATTTCCAGACCGAGGTGCAGGGCTTGACCCTCTCGCGTCTGGGCCTGTCGTTGGAGCGAACGCTGCCATTCACATCTCCTGCTTACCTGATGGAGCTGTACGTGACCGCCCGTCATTTCGCCCAGTCGCCCGAGCTTTACGGCCCCATCGAGATGAGCAATGCCGATACCGGGCGGGTGACCGAGGCCTTCCTGGCCGCGGCGCAGGAGCTTCGCGAGATCGTGGCCGCCGGCGACCAGGAGCGGTTCACGGCCATGTTCGAGGAAGTGCGGCGCTTCCTGGGGCCGTTCAGCGCGGAGGCGCTGGAGCAATCGAGCTTCCTCATCGATCGTCTGGTGGAGCGGTTGTAGGATCGCCGCCCTTGTGGCGGTTGCTCGCTTTGCTTTAGAATCCCGTCGCGAGGAAAGCCATGGCAGACGCTGACCAGGTCGTAGCCGTCTTCCCCGGTGCGTTCGATCCGATCACCCTCGGTCACCTGAACATCGTTCATCGGGCCAGCCGTCTGTTCGACCGTCTTATTGTGGCCGTCGGACATAACCCCGAGAAACAAGCCTGGTTCTCCGTCGAGGAGCGGGTCTCCATGGTGCGGGAGGCGATCACCGGACTGGCGAACGTCGAGATACAGTCCTATGACGGTCTGACCATGGACTACGTGCGTCGGGTCCGGGCTCGCGTGCTGGTTCGGGGCATCCGCGACGCGGTGGACCTGCGCGAGGAGTTGCAGATCGCCAACCTCAACCAATCGGTGGGTGGCGTCGAGACGGTTTTTCTGATGACCGACGATCAGCACGTGCTGACCTCCAGCACGCTGATCAAGCAGATCGTGGACATGGGGGGATTCGACGAGTCGCGGCTGCTGCGGCTGGTGCCGCCGGTCGTGGTCGAGCGCGTGGCCCATAAGCTGGGGCTGGAGAGCCGCAAGGGCCGGCGGGCCCGCTAGCCCCGTGCCCATTCTCCCGTTCGTGGGGGCTGCTGCGGCGTCCGCCGCACGATTTCCGCCGCTCGGCAAACCGGTCTCCCTCGTTGACCGCCCCCCGGAGGCCGATATACTTACGGATGCGCTGCGTCCGAAAAGGTCGTGCGAACGCGACCCGGCCGCTGTGCCCCAGATTCGGATGGTACCCATGCGATTGCTGCTGATGTTTACGGGGATGCCGGGCTGGGCGGAGATCGTCGTGATCGCCTTCGTCGGGCTCCTGTTGTTCGGGCGGCGCCTGCCCGAGGTGGGCCGGTCGCTCGGCAGGACCATCGTCGAGTTCAAGAAGGGCATCAAAGAGGTCGAGACCGAGGTCAACGTCGCCTCGCGCCCCTCCCGAGAGACCAAGCCCGCGCTGCCGCCCGCCGAAGAGCGAGCCGCACCTCAGCTCGAGAACAGCAAGCCCGAGGCCCAGAAGCCCGCCGAGAAAGCGGAACCCCCTGCCGGTGAGTGAAAGGCCGGGGCAAACGGTTGGCGATCCGCGGGCCGCTGCCGGTCCGTCCGCCTTTTCAGTTTGCTAGAAGCTGGGCGTTTCCGGGTGCTGCTCGCCCACTCGAAACGAGCCGGTTATCGCCTCTTCGAAATCATAGACACGATCGAAGTCATCCAGTTGATCGTCAGGCTGCCTCTGCATGAAATCGTGCTGGATGAGGGCGAAGACGATATGCCCGAAATCGAGCGTGGAGGTGATGTTCCA
>DATKXO010000151.1:0-10279 GCA_035528995.1 Phycisphaerae bacterium
GCTTCCGTCGCGCGGCGACACGTTCGAACAGGTTGGCGACAGCTTCAAATAGGGGCCGACAATGGGCGGAAAAGGCAGCGGCGGGGCTCGGGTGGGGTCAGGACCATCCCGGACGCCAGGGTCGGTGCGGTGGCAACGGGAACAGCGCCGGAAGCGTAAGGCTGGCGACACCGAACCGTCGGCGCGCGCGGCGGTTGCGCCCCCGGTGCCGCGTCCACGCGATCTTCCGGCTGGCCAGGCGGCGGTCTGGGACGCCTTGGCTCCGCACGCCATCGCCGCTCGGACGCTGACGCCGGCGACGGCCTGGGACTTCCGGGACCTGTGCGAGTCGATCGTCCTCAAGCGGGACATGCTGGCGGTGGTGGAGGCCGAGGGCCTGACGTCGACCAGCCTGAAGACCAAGATGGACGAGTCAGGCGGGGGCGAGCAGGTATTCGAACCGAAGGCCCATCCGCTGCTCAGCCGGCACGCGGCGCTGGCGGGGCGCGTCGCGGCGGGGTTGGCGCGGTTCAGGCTGGCGCCGATGGGGAAGGGGATGCCGGAGGTCGAGAAGCCGGCTGACGAGTGGAGCGAGTTCGACGCCCCGCTCCGGCTCGTGCAAGGGAACCCACGATGAACCCGCTCGATGCCTATGCTCAAGCCGTGGTGTCCGGCGCTCTTCCTACAGGTAAGTACCATCGGTTGGCCTGCGAACGCCACCTCCATGACCGGAAGCGCGAGGGCACCCCTGACTTTCCCTACCGGCTCGACATGGACCGGGTCAACAGGTTAGTCAGATTCGCCGAGAAGCTGAAGCACTACAAGGGCGCGTGGGCCGGGACGTTCATCCACTTGGAGCCGTGGGAAGTCTTCATCCTGGGGAGCCTGATTGGGTGGGTCCACTGCGAGACCGGCCTGCGACGGTTCCGCACGGCGTTCCACGAGGTGCCCCGAAAGAACGGCAAGACCCTGATCGCCGCCATCATACTGCTCTATCTCGCCTTCTTCGATGGGGAACAGGGCGCCGAGGGCTACTGCATCGCGCTCAAGCGCGACCAAGCGAAGCTCGTGTTCAACGACGCGCGGAAGCTGGTCATTTCGAGCGGGCTCAAGCGGCGGTTGCGTGTGCAAGTCGCCACCCTCTACCGGGACGACGTCAACGCGAAGGCGCAGCCGCTCGGCGCGGACCACGACTCGACGGACGGGCTCAATCCGTGTGTGGTCATCGTGGACGAGATGCACGCGATGAAGGATCGCGGCATGCTCGACGTGATGGAGACGGCGACAGGCGCGCGGGCGCAGCCGGTGATCTACATCATCACGACGTTCGGCAATGACCCGGTTCTGCCGTGGGGCGAACAGCATGATTACGCGACGAAAATCCTGGAGCGCGTCCTGGTAGACGAGTCGTTTTTCGTCTTCACGGCCCATGCTGATCCCGAAGACGACTGGTCCCTGCCAGAGACCGCGCGGAAGGCCAATCCGAATTACGGGATCAGCGTCAACCCGGACGACTTGGCCGCGAAGGTGCTCAAGGCGAAGGGGATCCCCAGTGCGGCGGCGACGTACAAGCAGAAACATCTGAACATTCTCGTGACGTCGTCCAATCCGTGCCTGAGCGTGGACGGGTGGAGGCGCGGGCAGAATCCGGAGCACCTGACCAGAGAGGGCTGGCTGCAGCGACTGTCGCATCAGGTGTGCTACGCGGGGATCGACCTCGCGTCGCTGCTAGATCTCTGTTCGCTCTCGCTGGTCTTCCCTCCGACGATGGACCGCGCGTGGTGGTGCGTCCTGCAGTACATCCTCACGGCCGACGATACGCTGTCTGACCGGGCGCACCGGGATCGCGCGCCCTATGGGGTATGGCGCGATCAACGATGGCTGGACACGAACGCGGGCGTTCGGATTGACCATCAACTGCTTCGGCCCAAGCTGCGAGAGGCCCGCGAACGCTACGATCTCCATACAATTGGGTTCGATCCCTATCACGCGGACACGCTGATTGAGCAACTCACGCACGAGGACGGATTTGCCGAGACGGCTGTCGTGGCTGTACCCCAGACGATTCCATCAATGGCGGTGGCGTGCGTTCGGATGCAGGCAGAAATCGCGGACGCCAAGGTCGACGCGTGCGGCTGCCCAGTCACGGCATGGGCGGTCAGTAACGTGGTCCCGTCGAATCCTCAAGACAACAAAGGCAACCTCATGTTTTCCAAGGGCAAGTCGCGGGGCCGCATCGACCCGGTAATCTCCGCCACGATCGGCCTGGCCCTCTGGTTGCGGCAGCCCGCAGAGGCCAAGACGCCCACCATGTTGGTCTTCGGACGATGACACACACCCCCCACGACCCAACCATCCTGGTTGTCGGCCCGCCGGCGGCGCCGCGGCGCCGCGGCCGGCCTCCCGTAGCCGAGCCCTGCAAGGTGAGTCTTCACGTCAAACTGACGGAGCGTCAGTTCGACCGCATCGCGTGCTTCTGTCTTCGCCACGACATTCCGATCGCCGAGTTCGTCCGACGTGTGCTCTCGACACAGACCGAGTCCCACCTCTAGGCGTCGGGGAATTTAGGTAGCACCTAAGTCCCCGCGGCGCCGTTCTCTCCGACAATCGCGACTGGAGGTCTTTGTATGACCCCGGTCACCCGCGCGTACAGCCTCATCACCGTGAAGGCGGTCAGCGAGGACGAGCGCACCTTCAGCGGTGTGGCGACCACGCCCAGTCCGGACCGCGTCGGCGACATCATCGAGCCACTTGGCGTCACCTTCAAGAACCCGCTGCCGCTGCTGCTCTACCACGACAGCCGAGCGCCCGTCGGGACCGTGAAGTTCGACACGCCGACGAAGGACGGGATCACGTTCACCGCGCGGATCCCCACCATCGTCGAGCCGGGCCACCTGAAGGACCGCGTCGACGAGGCCTGGCAGTCCATCAAAGCCCGCCTCATCCGCGGCGTCTCGGTCGGCTTCCGCGTGCTGAACGATGCCGTCGACTGGATGAAGGACTCCGGCGGCTACCGCTACCGCGAGACTGAAGTCCTCGAGCTCTCCCTCGTGGCCGTCCCGGCGAACCAGGACGCCACGATTTCCGCGATCAAGAGTTACGACGTCGACCAGCCAGCCGCGATAGGCACGGCCGGACGCGTCCCGTCCACCCGGTCCGGCGTTACGGACGCAGGCAGGAACAGGTCCATGCACAATTCCGAACGACTCACGGCCCGGAAGGCCGAACTGCAGACGAAGACCGCGCGGCTCGAGGAACTGATAACCAAGGCCGACGCCGAGGTGCTCTCCGACGCCGATCGCCAGGAGCAGACCACACTCAACCGCGAGATCAGCGCGCTGACCTCAGACATCGACAGCCTGACGAACCTCGAAAAGGCGCAGGCGCTCACCGCGCGGCCGATCACCGTCGCCGCGCCGCTGGCCGGGCCGGCGGCCGCCTCGCACGTCGTGGAAGTCAAGAGCCCGTTACCCCCGGGCATCGAGTTCGCCCGCTACGTCATCTGCAAGATGGCGCAGCTCGTGTCCGGCGGGAGCGTGACGGCCCTGGATGTGGCCAAAACCAGGTATCCGGACAACCCGCGCATCCAGCATCTCATCAAGGCGGCCGTGACCAGCCACACGTCCGCGGATGGCGCGAACACCGGCGGGACCGAGCTCGTCTACGCGCAGAACCTGGTGAGCGAGTTCATCGAGTTCCTGCGGCCGATGACCATCATCGGCAAGTTCGGCGCGACCGGTATCCCGTCGTTGCGGCGGATCCCGTTCAATGTGCGCATCACCGGCCAGACGACCGGCGGCGCCGGGTACTGGGTCGGCCAGGGCAAGCAGAAGCCCGTCAAGAAGTTCGACTTCAGTGCGACGACGCTGACCTGGGCCAAGGTGGCGGCGATCAGCGTGCTCTCCGACGAGCTCGCACGCTTCTCCTCGCCGTCGGCGGAGGCGGAGATCCGGCAGGCGCTGTCGGATGCGCTCATCGAGCGGCTCGACACGGACTTCGTCGACCCGACCAAGGCGATCGCGGCGAACGTCTCGCCGGCGTCGATCACCAATGGCTTGGTGGCGCTCACGCCGAGCGGCACGGACGCCACGGCCGTGCGCGCGGACATCACCCAGCTGCTCGCGCCCTTCATCGCCGCGAACATCAGCCCGGTCAACGGGGTGTTCATCACCACGAACACGGTGGCCCTCGCCCTGAGCCTGATGCGCAACGCGCTGGGGCAGAAAGAGTTCCCGGAGATGACGATGCTGGGCGGCCGCCTCGAGGGCTTCCCGGTCATCGCGTCGCAGTACTGCTCGTCCGGCTCACCGGTGAGCGACCTACTCATCTTCGCGAATGCGTCGGACATCTTCCTGGCCGACGATGGCCAGGTGACGATCGACGCGAGCCGTGAGGCTTCCATCGAGATGGAGAGCGACCCGGAGAACGAGGTGGGCACGGTGCTGTCGATGTACCAGAGCAACAACATCGCGCTGCGCGCGGAGCGGTACATCAACTGGGCCCTGCGGCGTGCGGCCGCCGTCGCATACCTCGACGGCGTGGCGTACTCGAGCGGGTCTCCCGCGTAGTCGGTCGGCCACTCGGGCGGTGTCCGGCCACCTCGTCCTGGCGCCGCCCGACTCTTCTGAGAGCCGCATGCGCATGATTGCCCTGATCGCCAATGAGCCACTGATCTACGGCAATCGCTCCGTGGGAGCGGGCGAGCGGTTCGACGCGACGCCCATTGACGCGGCGGTCCTCACCTACCGCCGCCGGGCGGCCTTTGCGCCGCGCGGGATGGTCGCGCCGCCGCCGTCCGCTCCTCGCCCCGAACCTACACCCGAGCCCGCGCGCCCCGACCGGCGTTCCGTCAGGCGCGTCCTGGAGGCCGCCGCGGAGACGGCGGAGGACAGCTCCGAGCCGTCGGACGAGAAGCCGACGCGCCGCCGCTACCGTCGGCGCGATCTGGAGCCGGAGGCCTGATGCAGATCTTCGGCTTCACGATCCAGCGCACGAAGGCCCTCCCTCCGCAGCTGCAGCTCGTCGACCAAAGCCGCGGCGGCTGGTGGCCGATCATCCGAGAGCCCTATACCGGCGCGTGGCAGACCGGCGCTGAGCAGAGCGCGGACACGGTCTTGACCTATAGCGCGCTCTACGGGTGCGTGACACTCATCGCCTCCGACGTCGCGAAATGTCGCCCGAAGCTCGTCCGGCTCGACGAGGACGGCATCTGGAGCGAAACGTCGTCGACGGCGTTCTCTCCGGTGATTCGCAAGCCGAATCATTTCCAGAACAGGATCCAGTTCTACCAGTGGTGGATGTCGAGCAAACTCCTGCACGGCAACACCTACGTGCTGAAGCGACGCGATGCCCGCGGCGTCGTGGTCGCCCTGCACATCCTGGACCCGACGCGCGTGACGGTCCTGGTGTCGCCGGATGGTTCGGTGTTCTACCAGTTGGCCGTGGACAACCTCGCTGGCCTGGGCGAGACCGTCACCGTGCCAGCACGCGAGATGATCCACGACGTGATGACGCCGCTCTTCCACCCGCTGATCGGCGTGACGCCGATCTACGCCTGCGGCATGGCGGCCTATCAGGGCATCAAGATCCAGACGAACAGCACGAAGTTCTTCGCGCAAGGGTCGCAGCCGGGCGGCATCCTGGTTGCCCCGGGCGCCATCTCGGATACCACGGCGCAGGCGCTCAAGCTGTACTGGGAGACGAACTTCAGCGGCGACAACATCGGGAAGGTGGCGGTCCTGGGCGACGGCCTGAAATACGAACCGATGACCGTCAAGGCCGTCGACGCCCAACTGATCGAGCAGCTGAAGTGGACCGGCCTCGACGTCTGCACGGCCTTCCATGTGCCGGCCTACATGGTGGGCGTCGGGTCGCAGCCCACGTATGCGAACGCCGAGCCCCTCAACCAGCAGTACTACAGTCAGTGCCTGCAGGTTCACTTCGAGTCGCTCGAGCTCGCGCTTGATGAGGGGTTGGAACTGCCCGCGCCGTATGGGACCGAGTTCGACCTTGAGGATCTCATCCGGATGGACGGCGCCAACAAGATGAAGATGGCGACGGACGGGGTTGGCGGGGGCGTCCTGACCGTGAACGAGGCCCGTGCGAAGTTCGACCTGCGGCCTGTGGCGGGTGGCACCACGCCGTACCTGCAGCAGCAGTACTACAGCCTCGAGGCGCTGAACCGGCGGGACCTTGCCGCGGCCGCGCCCCCGACGCCCGCGGTCCCTGAGCCTCCCGATCCGGACGAACCCGACGCCGACGACGCAGACGAACCCGATCGAGACGAATCGCCGAAGCCGCCTGAGAAGGCGGTCGATGTGGCCGAGTTCAGCGTCGCTCTGCTCGCCAAGATGATCGAAGGCGCCCATGTCGATTGAGACACAACTCGCCGACGTCGTCGCGCTCGCGATCAAGGCCGCCACGGCGCCGCTCGTGAAGCGCATCGTGGAGCTCGAAGCTCACACAGCTGTAGCCGGTCCGATTGGGCCAGAGGGCCGCGACGGCCAGAAGGGGCTGGACGGCGTGCCGGGACCTGCCGGCCAGGACGGCGTGCCCGGCCGCGACGGAGTCGACGGGAAGGATGGGCCACCGGGACCTGCCGGCAAAGACGGCGCGATCGGCCGCGACGGAGTCGTCCCGGACGATTGGTCGCCTCGTCTCAAGGCGCTTGAGGACAGCCGGGTGGACCTCGTGTCGAGCGACGAGGTGATCGCGGAGGTCGGCGCCCTTCTGCGGCGCGACCTGCTCGGCGCCGTTCGCGTGCCGCCCAAGATGCAGAAACGGATCATCCGGGACCGGCAGGGCAAAATCGCCCGGGTGATCGATGAACCGGTCGAGGCGAGCTGACCATGCCGATCACCCAAGCCTTCTGTGACAGTTTCAAGCGCGACCTCCTGGCGATGACGCCGCATCAGCCTGGGGACGCCTACAAGATCGCGCTCTACACCGCCCGGGCGCGGTTGGGTCCCTCGACGACCGTCTACACCTCGGAGCACGAGGTGCCCGACAGCGGGGACTACGTTGCCGGCGGGCAAGTGCTCTCCGGCATCGTCGCCGGCTTGGACGGGAGCGTCGGGTACCTCGATTGGACGGCTGATCCGCGCTGGACGGCCGCGACGATCGCCGCGGCCGGGGCGCTCATCTACAACAGTTCGAAGGGCAATCGCGCCCTGGCGGTGCTGGACTTCGGCGGCGTCATCAGTTGTGTCAACGGCCACTTCGACGTGACGCTGCCGGCGCCTCAGGCGGCATCGGCGCTGATTCGGATCGGGTAACCCCGACAGGAGAGGACCTATGGCCGGCTTTGTGTTCAACATCGGCGCGCAGGAATTGCAGGACGGAACAACGACCTGGACTGGGTCGCCGGCCGACATCAGGGCACGTCTTGTCCTGACCGCATCTGGCGCACCCGACAAGGACGCCGATGTGATGACCGGGATCGGGTCCGTCGACCCAACGGCCGAAGTCGTCGTATCGGACTGTGTCGGGCCGACCAAATCCGACGTGCGGGACCGCATCGAATATACGAACACGGCCGCAAAGGTGGTGTTCACCACGGTCGCCGCGATCGGCGAAGTGTCCCGGATGGTCTTTTACCGGTTCGTCACGGACGACTCAGATTCCATCCCGCTCGTGTGCGTCGAGATCACCCCGAAGACGCCGAACACCGGGGACATTGAAGTCACGATGCCGGCCAATGGTTGGTTCTACACGCAGCAGTAGCCGATGAGCCGCCTCCTCTTCTGGCGCTTCGCGAAGACCGCCACCCAGACGACCGCTGCGGTCGCCGTCGCGGTGCTGTGGACGGTCCCCGCCGCGACGGCCACGGTTGGGGCCGTCACGACGGTGGCGTCTGCAGCGACCGCGACGTGGACGGTCCCGGCCGCGACAGCGACGGCGCAGCCGGTCACCTCCGCCGCGACGGCCGTCTCCGTCGCCTGGACGGTCCCGGCGGCGACAGCGAGTGCCGGTAGCGTCACCAGCGCCGCGACCGCTAGTGCCGTGTCCTGGGTGGTGCCGGCCGCGTCGGCATCCGTTGGCGCGGTGACGACCGAGGCGTCCGCGGCGGAGGCCACCTGGACGGTCCCCGATGCGACGGCGAGTAGCGTCGTGTCGAGCCAGGCCACCGCGGTTGCGGTTGCCTGGGGCGTGCCTGCGGCGACCGCGGCCGTCGGGAGCGTTACAACCGAGGCGACGGCCGCCGCGGCGACCTGGGGTGTGCCGGCGGCCACCGCCGACTCTGGCACGTCGACCCCAGCGGTGGCCGCCGTCGCCACCTGGGTGGTTCCAGACGCGACCGCCGCGGTCGGCAGTGTCACGACTGACGCGGCAGCCGCAACGGCGGCATGGACCGTCCCGCCTGCGATCGCCAGCATCGCCGGGGAGAGCGTCCCGTCGGCGGTCGGGCCCCCGACGTGGTGGCCGCGGCCGACCTGGCCCATCTCCGTCACCGTCAAGGTCCGTGGCGTCGCGGCGCGCGCGCGCGTCGGCACGATCACCGCGACCATCAGCGAACCGGTCGAGGTGGACGCGGTCGGGGTCGCGGCGCGCGCGGCGATCGGGCCAGCGGGCGCCTCCGGCCAGGCCGTCACGCCACCCGTGGGACTGTGGGCCCCGACCCGGACGGGCACGGTCATCGCCACCGGGATGGCCCGCGCAATGCCGCGCGGGCTCGTGGGCCGGTCGGTGACGGGGACGCTGCTGGCGCAGGCGAGCAGCCGCGTGCTCGTTCGCGGGACCGCGGCGGAAACGGGGATCGGCTGGGTTTGGTCGTCCGTGCTCGCGCCCCCTGACCACCTGCAGGCGCTGCGCGACGAGGCCCGGGCCGCGGAACAAGACGACGAAGCGGCGTTGCTGGCTTTGGGAGTGCTCGAGGTATGACGAAACGCGAACTCACCGCCCTCGTCGAAGGCCTCAGCCCCGTGCTGCGCGAATACGCCGCGCTCATGGCGACACAGCTGTCCGGCCTCGAAGCCAAACAGCGGGCCGTGGCCGCGCGGCTGTCGATGCTGGAGACGATGGCTGCCGCGTCCCCGGACCCGTCGGGGGGCACACCGCTGCCGGGCCAAGCGGGGCCGCCCGGACCGCCGGGGCCGCCCGGACCGGAAGGTAAGCCCGGGCGTGATGGGCGGGACGGCCTGCCGGGCCTCCCTGGCGACAGTGGGCTCGATGGCCGGGACGGCGTGAACGGGCGGGACGGCGTGGACGGCCAGGACGGGCTCGGGTTCGACGAGTTCGTGCCGATGCTCGACATCGACACGAAGACCCTCACGCTCCGGTGGACGCGAGGCGAGCGGGTTGTACAGCGGTCCTACGTGCTCCCACTGACGATCTACAAGGGCGTGTGGGAGTCTGGGGTGACCTACCAGCCGGGCGACCTGGTCACTGACGCCGGGTCGCTGTGGGTGGCGAAGGTGGCGACGACCGACCGGCCAAGCGAGACCGGGCCGAGCCCTCGGCCCTGGCAGTTGGTCGCGAAGCGCGGCCGGGACGGCAAGCCGGGCACCGATGGGAAAGCGGGACCCCAAGGGCCACCCGGGCGTGATCTCACCCAGCTCGGCCCCAAGGGCGAGAAATGGTAAAGGCCTCCTCGTCCCGCCCGCTCCCGACCGTTCCAAAGCTGTGGCCTGGCAGCACGGTTGTCTGTATCGGGACCGGCCCCTCGCTCACCCAGGCGGACGTGGACTTCTGCCGCGGCCGCGCGCGTGTCATCGCGGTCAACGACGCGTTTCGGGTCGCCCCGTGGGCCGAGGTGATGTACGCCTGCGATGCCAAGTTCTGGTATTGGCATTGGCACAAGGGCGCGCGCGACTTCGCGGGCCTGAAGTTCTCGATCGACCCAGCAGCCAAGCGGTATCGGGGCGTGACCGTGCTGCGGAAGACCGGGGACACAGGACTCGAGCGCGATCCGTCCGGCCTGCGGGCGGGCAGGAACTCAGGGTATCAGGCGATCAACCTGGCGGTGCATCTCGGCGCCGTGCGGATCGTGCTGCTCGGCTATGACATGCGCGGCGACGGGAAAGGCGATCACTTCTTCGGTGCCCACCCCGATTCCTCTAAGCCGCCTTTCCCGGTCTGTCTCCAGCGGTTTGCGACGCTCGTCGACCCGCTCCGCGCCGCCGCTGTCGAAGTGATCAACTGCACGCGCCGCACAGCCCTAACCGTGTTTCCTTGCCGGCCACTGGAATCGGTGTGGTCCGCGCCGGTCATTGCGCCGGCCCCCGCGGAGGCGCTCCCATGCTGATCGCCTACGCGATGCCGTACTACAAGAACCCGGGGAGGCTCGCCGAGCAGTATCGGG
>DATKXO010000152.1:0-7816 GCA_035528995.1 Phycisphaerae bacterium
CGCTGTTGATGCCCACCCGCATGTGCAACGCGGCCGCGTCGGAACCAAGCCCCTGGGTCAGGTCGGTCCTCAACGCTTCCAGGGCGGTCATGCTGTCCAGCGCCGCCGCGCAGGCCGCCCGGGCGTGCTCCGGAACCTGCAGGATCGGCGGATTGAAGAACGCGAAGATGCCGTCTCCCATGAACTTGTTGATGATGGCCCGGTGCTCGTTGAGCACCTGCGACATGGTCTCCAGGTAGGGATTGAGGATCGCCCGGGTGCGCTCGGCCCCCAACCGTTCGCTGATCGCGGTAAAGCCCTTCAGATCGCTGAAGAAGCAGGTCACCTCGCAGGGGCGAGGTGACAGGTCCTGGGCACCCTGCTGCTCGGCGATCCGGGCCGCAACCGCCGGCGACGTATACTGGGCCAACGCCCTCGAGAACTGCCGCTTGGCCCGTTGCTCCACGAACTGGCGATACAGCGTGATGAACGCCCAGCAGACGAACACCGTCAAAGCCGGCACCACCGCGGCCACGTACACCGCCCCGCCCCAGAACAGCACGAAGGAGAACAGCATCAGCAGAGCGACGGTCAGCAGGACGCAGACCAAGGCCGCCGACGGGCTCCGGCGAGCCGTCACCAGCGTGACCAGGGCACCGGCCAGCACAATCAGCAGAACGTTCATCGTTCGCGATGCGACCCGCGGAAAACCGCCCTGCAGAAAGCTGTTGACCACGTTGGCGTGGCCCAGCACGCCCGGAACGGTGTCGTAGACCGGAGTGTTGACCAGGTCCGGCGTCGCCGTCGCGGTGTACCCCACGAAGCAGATCTTCCCCGCTACTCGCGGGCCGAGGTCCTCGATCAGCTCGGCGTTGTGGGCCTGCGCCCGGGCGTTGGCAGCCTCCCAACGCTGCCGCTGACCGCTGCGCACCAGAAGCTCGTGCGACGAGGTGATGCGTTCGAAGAGTTCCTCCTCTTCCGGGGACGTCGGGGCCGCCCCTTCGATCTGCCCGGCGAACAACTTCAGTGCATCCAGCGCGGTCCGGTCCACCTGGCCGATCTTCTCGTCGAGGTCGTCCAGCTCCTGGACCAGCTTCGGCCTCTCGTCCGCACGGCGCCCCTGCAGATAGCGCAAGCGCTTGCGAATCTCGTTCCGCCGGCGCACCCACTCGGCATACTGCGGATAGACGGGCTCCTGAGTCGCACGCACCGCTTCGGCCACAGCGATGCCGTAACGAGCCTGATTCTCCGCAATCGCACGCCGGTTGAACACGATCTGCATGATGGCCGATACCGGCAGGTGATTGAAACTGTGTTCCCACGACGGCTGGTCGCGGTCCAGATGCCAATTCAGCAGCGTGCGCCCCTGGCGGTCGATCGGCACGCGGAAGGCGTGCTGACCGTCGGCGTCGGAAAGAACCAGCCAGCCGCCCTGCAGCCGCATCCGCTCATCGTCGAACTCCAGCAGGTCGCACGCCGCCGCAAACCCGAGCTGCTTGATCAGGTGGCCTTCAGCGTCGACCACCAGCGGCACGCCACGTAACACGCCGTCGAAATCCTTGTCAAAGGTGACAAAACCGACACCGCGAGCAGCGTCAGCCAGCTTGCCCAGCGGCGGCGTTACGTCCTCGGCCTGCTCGATACGACCGCGTAGCGACTCGGGCACCAGGGGCTGACCGGCCACCGCGTTGCGCCACCCCTTGATGCTGCGATAGGCCTGTTTCACGTCCTCCCGGTCGGCCGAAAACGTGTCCCCCGCACCCTCCGGGAGCACATCCGCAAGAACCTGCTCGAAGGTGGCCCCGGGCGATTCGTCCAACACGGCCCGCACCCGCTCGCGGGCCGCCAGGCGCTTCGCGCCGGCCAGGTACTTGTCAATGACGCCGATCGGCGTATCGAGCCGTTCGGCCAGCGCCTCGCGGGTCAGGGTGAAATCCTGCAACAGCAGATGGCGCATGCGATAGCGCTGGTACAGCCTCTCGAGCCGATCGCCGGGATCGTAGGGCAGCGCCCTGCGGAAGGTCTGCGGGCCGGCGTGCACATCGGTGCGGAAGACGTCGGCCGCCGCCGCTTGAAACTCGTCCACGGGTCGATCCGGCGGGACGTAACGATAGTACATACTCAGATACACGTTGCCGCCGTGCTGCAGGGCGTCCGCCAGTTCGTCATCGTCGCGAATCCAGTCATCTTCCGACGGCTCGCCAACCACCTCGGTGACCGGATCGACGTCGTAGTCCTTGTGGAAGCGCGCGGCATCGACGCGCGGCGGCATCGGCTCGGGGAAAACGAAATCCATGACGATGAGATCGGCGCCCAGCTCGTTGAGGGTGGCGACCAACTCGGCGTGGAGCCTGCGCGGCCAGGGCCAGCGGTGGATCCGCTCCACCGCGTAATCATCCACGTCGATCAGCAGGATGCGGTCCGATGCCTCGACGCGGTTGAAATGCCGGAAGTTGATATCCAGGAAGGTCAGGGCCAGGCGATCGAGCGCACCGGCAAGGTACAGCACCAGCAGCAGGGCCGTGACCACGCCCCCGACGGCCAGCCCCCAACCGTGTCCGTAGACCGAGCTGCCTCGCCGCATGCCCCGAACGCTACCGCGCCCCGCGTCAAGGTGCGAGCGTAAAGGCGGCCGATCCCTCCTCCACGCCGTTCCGCAGGTAGACCGCCCGCCAATCGCCCGGCTCGTCCGAGATCCGGTTCCCCGACCAGCCGAACTGCCAGAAGCTGGCCTGTAGCGTCTGCTCGGCCGGGTCGCACAGCCGACCTTCCAGCACCAACTCGCCCGCCGGATTGCGGATCTCGAAGCTCTGGAAGTCGCCCTGGTTCAGGTTGAGCAGCTCCACCCACACCGTGAAGCGGTCGCGCGAGGCCGAGAGCGTGTCGCCGGCGGCCGCCTCGCACTCGTCCGGTCCCGAACAGGCGACGTCCATCACGCCCATCTCACGCACCAGGAAGTTGTCGGGCATCCGGTACACCACCTCGGCGGGCTCGCTCGTGTCGATGCCGTCCGAGACGATCACCTGAAAAGCGACCCGCGTGATGCCCTGACCTTCGCCAAGCGTGAACTCCGTCTCGGCCGCCGTGGGATCGGCGATCGTGGCCGGCGGGCCCGAGGTCTGCGCCCAGAAGTAGGTCAGCGTGTCACCATCCGCATCGCCGGCCGATGCGCTCAACGTGCCCGCGCCGCCGAAATCGATCGTATCGTCCACCGGCTGCGTGACGGTCACCGTCGGCGCCTGGTTGGTCGGCTTGGGTGGCAGGACCAGGGCGTTGATCCGGGCGACGCCGGCCGGCGGCCCCACGCCCGAAACCACACCCAGCAGATAAGAGCCGACCAACTCCCGTGGAAACGTGAAGTCGAAGGAAAAGGTGTCGTCCACTCCCACCGGCTGGGCCTCACAGAACACCGTAGCGTCGACATCGTCGGGGTTGTCGTCGGCCGCCAGGACCAGGGCCACACACACGTTGCGCGCCCGACCGTCGGTCACCCGACCGGAGATCGCGTAGGTCTGATCGGCGTTGAAGAAGAAGGCCGGCGGTGTCGGCTCGATCAGTTCGATGTTGTTCTCCAGGAAAGCATCGGTCAGCATCGCGGACTCGACGAAATCCTCCAGCGACGAGGGATCGAGCGCGTTCTGCGAGGTGACCGGATCGAGTTCCTGCGAAACCCCGCCGTCCCGCGACGACTCGACAAAACCGGTGGAGGCGCTACCGCCCGTCGGATCGAGCATCTCATAGTGCAGGTGCGGGCCGGTGGCATAGCCGCTGTTGCCGCTGCGGCCCAGGTACTGGCCGCGGTAAACGAGCTGGCCCGGCTCGACGGCCACGCCGAACTGGTCGAGGTGGGCGTACAGCGACTGAAAACCGTTGCCGTGGTCGATCTGAACGAGATTGGCCGGCGACTCGATGCTGCCGGTCTCGCCCTCGGCGTTGTTCGGCACGTCGCTCACGATCTGCACGACGCGTCCGGCCTCAACCGCCAGGATCGGCGTCCCGATGTCGATCGTGTAGTCCCAGGCGTACCGTGGCTCACCGGTCTCGGGGTCCTGGTGGCTGAACTCACCGTTGTTGGCCTGCCCGGTCGTGCGGCTCTCACCGACGCCCCACGGCACATAGAACCTGGGCACATCCCCTTCGGGAATCTCCTGAAAAACGGCCGCCAAGGACTTGTCCTGGTCCATGACAACCGGAATGGAGGCCGACTCCGCTTCGCTGTCGCCCTCCCAATGGCTGAACTGCCAGCCGTCGTCCGCAATCGCGGTAACGGTGGTGGTGGAATCCAGCGAATGCGTGGTCGCATCGCCGGCCGCCGGCTCGGTCCGCCCGCTGCCCTCGACCGACGTGGTCAGCGTGACCTGACTGGGCCGCTCGTCCATCACGGTCAGAACGAAGTTGTTCTCGGCCGTCGCCCCGGACGAGTCCGTCACCGCCAGGCGAAGGTGGTGCTCGCCCGCCCCCAGCAGGACTTCCGCGTTGACTCCCGTACCGATCTGGTCACAGAACCGGTCGAACCACTGGTAGCTGACGATCTGGCTCGCGGCCGACGACGACGCCCCGGCATTCAGCTCGACAGCCGTCTGCCGTCCCGCCAGAAGTGATACCGACAGGTCGGTCAGGCTTGGATCGGCCGTCAGCCCGTTGACCGTGCCGTTGCCACCGTTGCCCCCAGTTGTGCCGCCGGTGCCGCCGGTGCCGCCGCCACCGCCGCCCGCTCCGCATCCGGCTGAAAAAGCGACGGCTGCCGCCGCCACGAATCCGACGGCCCGCGCGGTACGTAGTGTTCCCGTCATCCGGTTTGCCCTCTGTATGCCTGTTCACTCACAATCGACCGGGGCGCCCCCCGCCGGCCTGTGCCGACGGTATAACATCGGCCCCAGTCGACGGCACGTTGAAATCTCAGGCCCGAATCGGCCGCAAGCCCGGCCGAATGCACGGGGCGCGCCACCCGCATTGCCACGGGGACCGGGTCGGAGTGCACTGCCCGTGCACCGCTATGCCCACGGAATGGTCTTTGTGTCGGGGTCTTCACGCCAGGGCCTTGGGGAATTGGCCCAGGAACCGGTCCAGGTACCCCTTCTGCACGAACGTGTCCACGGCCTCGACCGTGTTCTCGTGATCCATGCCCCAGACCGTGCAGCGGCGATCCTTCAAGCCCACGTCCATCTGAATCTGCAGCACGTGCTCGACGATCAGGGCGTGGGGCAGCTTGTCGAAAAGATAGCCGGATACGTGGTTGACGCCCGGTCCGCCGACGCTGATCAGCGGGCGGTCGTGCAGCTCCTTGCTGTTGAGGTACCACACGTCGCTGAGCACCACGCACTCGAACGTTGGCACGCCGACCATCTTCCGCCGGGCCTCCTCACGAATCTGGTAGGCCAGCGGTCGATCCAGCCGCTCGGCCTTCAGGCAGGCGCCGGCCACGATCAGCAAGGTATGGTCCGCAAGCTCCTCATCCATCGGCATGACCTACTATAGCCGCCCTCCACCGCACAATACCAGACCGAGACCGCCGATGGTCCCTGCTATACGGTACGGGCCACATTTCAGAGGATGGTTCGAGCGGGCGGCTCGGCCCAACTACTCCTGCCACGCGTTCGACCGGGCCCGCATGACCAGCCGCACCGGGAACAGCCGCTGGAAGTCCCAGTCCTGATACGCGATCTCCAGCATGGTGCCGACCTTGCGCTCGACCTCGCCCTCGTAGCGGATCTTGTCGCCGACCTTGAGCGTGATCGGCTGATCCAGGTCGATGAGCCCGTCGTGAAGCAGAACCTCCAGCTCGGCCGACTTGCGTGTTTCGGCCTCGATGTGCTGTCCGGTGATCGTTCCGCCGAGGTAGGCCAGCTTCTTCTTGAGCGTGTCGGTGATGTATTCGTCCACGTCCGTCGGGCCGGTAATCATCACGGTGATCTGGTCGCCCTGCCAGGGCTGCCCGGCGAACTTCCGCTGACGCAGCCACGCGATCCGACCGTGCGCCGGATAGCGGAACCAGTGCGTCACCGCGCCCTGGCTCGGATCGCGACGCATCTGCAGGAACTCGAGCATCTCATCCACCGGCGGTGAGACGTTGCCATGCCCCACGCCCGGCAGCTCGACGGCGTTGATCGGAAGACTCAGTTCGGCCGCCAGACGCTTGACCCGCCGGTTCTCGCCCGCGATGCCGCCGGTGGGGGAGACCTTCCGCTTGTCGTCGCCGACGTCCTCCTCGCCCCAGACCGCCAGCACCGGCAGGTTCCGCACATTCGGCAGAATCAACGGCAGGGACTGCCGAAACGGAGACACGAACGTCCCCGCGATCGGGATGGCCGCCGCGAACTCGTCGGTGAACAGCGTCGCCATTCCGAACGCCCCGTGCCCGCCCATCGAGTAGCCCACCACGTACACCCGCTCGGCGTCCACGTGGTAGCGCCGTCGCAATTCGCCCAACAGGGCCGGCGGATCGCCCGCCTCCTCCGGCGTCGTGCGGAACCACGCGCCCTTGTAGTCGGTGGGGGCGGCCACGATGAACTCATCCAGCCGTTCTCCAAGCTGATACTGTAGGTAGCGCACGACATCCAGGCCCTTCCCACCCATGCCGTGCAGCCCCAGGATGAGTGGGTAGCGCTGAGTGTGGTCGTATCCTTTCGGTATGCGCACGATGACCGGCGTGACCCGGTTTTTGCCGGTCTTCAGCTCGAAGGTGATCTCGCCCGGCGACTGGGGCGTCCAGAGCTGGACCCGGCCCAGGGCCTCCGCCACCGGCTTGACGTCGCCCTCCACCAGCTCGGTGATGGCCACGGCGATCTTCGCCCGGGCCTTGGCATCCGGCTCGCCGAAGTAGTCGCCAACCAGCCTGTCGAGGTCTTCATTAACCGGCGCCGCCTGCTCGGTGAGCTCAGGCAGCGGCCCCCCGACGGCGGTCACGACCGGTGAGGCCCACGCCGCCAACACCAGTAGGACGGCCGGATACGCGCTTCGTCCCGCTCGCAGCTCGGTCATCACCAACATCCTGCCTCGCCCCCCGGCCGGCAGCAAGGGGCACCCCTCCGGGAACACTGTGGTCCCGGCCGGCTCAGTCGCCCAGCCAGAACCGCGGCATGAACAGCACTGCGATCGCGAAAACCTCCAGCCGCCCCAGGGCCATCAACACGCACATCACCATCTTGCTGGCGTCCGCGAACCAGGAGAAGTTCTCGATCGCTCCCACGCGGGCCAACCCCGGACCGATGTTGTTCAGCGTGGCCGCCGACGCCGTAGCGGCCGTGGTGATGTCCATCACCTCCGACCCCTCGATGAGCATCAGCGCGCCCGTGCCCAGACCAAACAACAGCAGGATGATCAGCACGTAGGCCACCACACCCTGTCGCATGTCCGAATCCACCGTCATCTTCCCGACGCGGATCGGCCGGACCACCGTCGGGCGGAAGATGTGCTCGACTTCCGCCAGCAGAACCTTTGCGGCGATGACGATGCGGATGACCTTGATACCGCCCCCGGTCGATCCACCGGACCCGCCGACGAACATCAGCGTGACCAGGATGGCCTTGGGCAGGAACGGCCACAGATCGAAGTTGGCGGTGCAGAAGCCCGTCGTCGTCTGTATGGAGACCACCTGGAACACGCCGTGCCGCACGGCCGCACCGAGCGAGGGCTCCGCGTGGTGACCGGCCGTGGTCTCGATGAAGTTCTCCCACAGACACGCCACCACCACGGCGGACGTCACCAGCAGAAGCCCCAGATAGGTTCGCAGCTCCGGGTCGCGCAGCACGCCGCGCCACTGTCCGCGGATCGCATTGTAGTACAACCCGAAGTTCACGCCTGCCAGCACCATGAACAGGATGATCACGATGTCCAC
>DATKXO010000153.1:0-7559 GCA_035528995.1 Phycisphaerae bacterium
ATTGGATTCGCCGGTGAGAGCCAGAATGGCTGCCTGCTGGATCACGGGGACCAGGGCGGCGGCACCGGAATCCCAGTAGTAGATGCCGCGGTTGGGCTTGACGACGCTGTTTCGGGCCGACAGATACAGCGTGCCGTCCACGCCGATGGTGAGTTGCTGGCTCGGCCCGGAGCTGGACCAGGCCTGAAACGCCGAGTAGGGCACATACTCGGCATCCACGCCGTTGGTTCCGGCGAGCGTGAAGCGGTGGACGGTCTGCTCAACCCCCGTCCACTGGGACTTGTAGTACGCGTAGCTGCCGTCCTGCGGCAACCCTCCGGCCGGCCACAGGTTCAGGTTCACGGCGTTGACGTCCACGAACATGGAAGGGGTCTGTCCCGCGATGCCCGGTTGGACCTCGATGATGTCGGCGGGGGCGCGGTCGGTTACCAGGTAGGTGCCCCGGGAGGGCACGTACACCACGCCGTACGGCGAGTCGCCCCAGTTGGCCGCCGGTGCCAGATTGATGCCCGTGCCCGCCCCCCGTGCCCACTCGACCAGATCGGTACCCGCGATCAGGAGCTTGCCGTTCTCCGGGTTGTAGGCGATCGACACCGGGGCAAACCCGATGTCGTCTCGTACCGCCCACACCGAAAGGTTCATCGCCCACGTCTGCCCCGCGGCCAGACCGACGACCACTGCCACGAGCGCAACTGCGAACCTGTTCATGAACACCTCTTCACTGCACGGCCCCGCCCGGGCGCCTACCGCGTATCAGGGGCACGCGGGACGGACGTTCGTCCGCCCCGGCCCAGCGGAGTCGGCCGTTGCCTGCCGACGCTCTCCCACTACATCCTCAGAAGCTCGATTATATACGATGAGAGCCCCATTTGAGCGCCGACTGTCCTCCGGCACAGACCTCGGATGGACTAGCTTCAGCGCCGCTGGAACATTTCTGGCCCGCCGGGCACGGGGCAAGGCCCGGCGGACGGACCGGACGCGATCAGACATCAGTCAACGAGCCCCCAATGCGCCGCGCACACCAGAACTGGTGGGGCTGGTGAGCTGCGGTGAGGCGGTTGGGTTTGTATCGGGACCCGGGTGCCGCCGGGGGACTCGGATGGTCGCCTCGCTGAAGGTATGGATGCGAGCGGTCACGGGGCCTTGTTCATCCCGTTCTGCTGGCAATGCCCGTCAGCGAACACCGCGATCCAGTACGCGGTCGAGCTGCGGCTGGACAAGCCCACTGTACGGTGCGGCGGGCGTTGGTTTTCTTCCTCAATCCGATAGCCCGGCCCGTTGAATGGCCCGATAAAGCCGGACTCGCCGGGAAGGTACCTGTAGTTGTCCCAGACCAGCGGGCTCTTCCACATGCCGGCGCCGGTCGCCAGCCGATCGATGTTGTAAGTCCCGCCGGAGTTCATCCGGTACATGTAGGTGTTGCCCCATTTCGCCCATTGGCCCTCCCAGTCTTTCAGGCCAGGGTTGGCGGGGCAGACCCACGCGGCGCTGTCGCCGGGCATGTACATCGGTTTGTCGACGGGCACCGGGTAGGCAAGGCCATTCGGAAGGACCTTCGCCGCCTGCCCGACCTCCAACACGGCCTGCAACCCCCAGCTTTCCTCGGCGGCGCTGGGCGTGAGCCTGGTTCTGGGCGTGATGCGGAAGCCGTGCCGCCCGACGGTGTTGTAACCGGGCATCTCCTGCCGGTTGTCGTCCGCATAGGTCCGCAGGGCGATCCCGATGGCCCGAAGGTTGGCCATGCACCTGACCTTCTTGGCCTGGTCGCGGGCTCCGCGCAAGGACGGCATCAGAATGGCGATGAGCAGCGCAATAATGGAAACGACAACCAGTAGCTCGATCAGCGTGAACCCGGCTCGATACCGCCGAACGCTCCCAGCCCCACGCTCTGGAGACCGCCTGGTTTCCGGCCTTGAACATGTCATGACCGCACCTCCACAGGATGAAGCACCACCGTGCCTCATCCTACCCCGACTTGCCCGGTCATCCCGGTCGTCAATGCCCGGGTCTACGCCCTTAGAATCTCGGCCACCCGGGCCGCGTTCATTGAGTCGAACCATTAGCGAGGTCCGACAAAGAAGGCCTGGAACGCCTCGTAGTCGTCCAGGTCCACGTCCGAATCGTCATCGAAGTCACTGATGCCACAACCGCTTGTGCTCACGTCCTGCATGAAGCAGCGCTGCAGCGCCGCGAAGTCAGCCAGGTCCGCGTCAAAGTCGCCGTCCAGGTCGCCGTAGTCGAACGTATCGAGGTCGACCTTGTAGACAGTGTTGGAATCCACGAAGTTGAAGGTCAGCAGCTCCGTCCCGCGGATCGAGAAGCAGTTGATCCCTCGGGGGCTGCTGCTGATGTTCAATGCCGCCTTGATTTCATCCGCGGTGGCGAGTTGGACGATGTTGTTCGCCGGATCGATGGCCGGGGCTTTCCAGATGGACCTCGTTTGGTTTTCCCCCCAGTAGACCGTGCCCATCGGGTCCACAATCAGACCCATCACCTGCACGCCGTTCGAGATGAAGTAGGGCGACGGGTCCAGGGTGCCGCTGGCTATGTAGGCGCTGACGATCTCCTCGCTGGTCAGGAACGTGTTCAGATCAACGCCGTTGGTGGTCCAGAGGATGTCGTTGGTCTCCTCTTCGGAGAACCATATCCGCCCCTCGGCGTCGCAATCGGTCTGGTTGCCGGGCACACCGCCGTTGGTGCTGATGTAGTCGCCGACCCCCACGGGAAGCGGATCGGTCCAGAGGAACCCTACGTCGTCGAGGTAGAAGATGGGCTGCGACGCTGCCACCGTGTTGTCGTACACGATGTCCCCAATGGTGGAGACACCGAAATCACCGATGGGGATCTCCACCAGGGTCCACGCACCAGCGGTGGGCGGCGCGACGGTCACCGCGCTGCCGGGAACACCGTCGGCGTCATAAAGCGAGACGTCCATCTGCTGCCCGCCGGCGGTTCCGCCGTGGATCCAGAACGCCAGGTGGGTGTAGTCCGACGCGCTGCGGGGAGTATCCTCGGGCCCGTAGTAGGCGTGGAACTTCAGTTGGGCTGCGGCGGCGTTGAACGTGGCGCTCATGCACCTTTTCCCGACCGGGGCCGGAGGGTCGGTGATCCCATAGCTCACGCTCGTGCTCGTGGACTGGTTGCTCCAGCCGACTTCGAGGCCGGTGGTATCATCTACGTACGCCCGGTCTGGGTTGATGATCGGGTGGAGGCGCCCGGCGTCGGACTGGGCCTGCACGTAGGCCTCGTAGGTGCTCTTGGTAATGAACACCGAGAAAGTCTCGCGCGCCTGCGTGTCCACGGCGATCATGTTGTCGGAGATGGTTTCACCGATGTAGAGCGTGGTGCCGTCGAGCGACAGCCCACCTTTGTAATGCGCTTTGGGGCCCGCATCGGGGTCGTCGGCAAAGTAGGGCAGATTCTGGCGGAACGTCTTCAGCGTCAGCCACGGCTGCATGGTAAGGATGTAGGAGACCTTGTCGACCTGCGTGGGAGAGCCCGGCCAGAGCGGGTCCTTGTCCAGCCGCAACTCCGTCTCGCTGACGATCTCGGTCACCGTGTACGTGGTCGCGTTGATCTCGGCGGTATAGTGGAGCGGGTACAGCGTCAACTGGTGGCCCACCTCGACCCCTGAGCTGACGAACCCGGTCCCGGCGCCCAGGGCGCTGTCCACAAGGCTGTAAACCCCGCCGGTGTTGGAGACGCTCACGCCACTCGGCTGGACCGCCCCTCCGTTGGGCAGGTGCGGGTCGAACCAGATCAGGTCGCGCTCGGCGTCGACGCGTTCGTTGTTGTTCGCCGGGTCCCTCAGAATCGAGATGCAGCCGATGAAGTACTTCTGGTCCAGCGGGTTGAAGTTCATGCCCCAGGCGTTGTAGCTCAGTGAGAACGAGGCGAACCCGTCGCGGGCGAAGAACTCGATCTGCGGCGAGTCCATCAGAATGCCGCCGTCCATGTCCCACGGCTCAACCGAATCGTCCAGGACCTGGCTCCAGCGCAGGTCCTTCCCGAAGCCGTAGCCCGTGGTCATGAACTCGTTCGGCGTGACCAGCGGATTGTAGGCGAACGCCGAGAAATTGTTGTTGCCGATGGTGTACTGGTGCTCGATGACAACGGCTACGTCCGCATGTGCAAGGCCGCCGAACGCCAGAACAACGCCTGCAACGGCTGCCATCCCCGTCGTACTGCGCTTCATCTTCCGTTTCCTCCCCTGGCACCGACTTCCTGTAACGCAACACACCGCTCCCTGCGCTCGGCGATCTGGCCGACCGGCGGTACGCGCAAACCTTCACCCCGTATTCTACGCCTGGTTGCCACCAGGTCGCAAGACGTTGCCCTGCCATTTCCATACGCACACCCGCTTAGCCTACAGATTCTGACGGTTTGCGGCGACCGGCCTAAGGGGCATGTCAGGCTTGGATGTAAGTAAACAAGTGCATACAGAAAGCGATTGGGGGGCCGTGCAAGTGGTACGCAGGGTGCTATAATCGCCCCGGCGCCGGGGCCGCACGAGCGGCGCTACTGCAGCGCGGGCCGCAGTTGGCCGGCTGAACCGCAGCACGCTCAGACCGTGGCGATGGGGTAAATACCGGATCGGCTCGTTCAGAAGGACACGCCATGATGGCGATTCGCGCACGTGTCCAGACGGTCGTCGTCAACCCGGCGCCCAACGAGCCGTTTCGACCGGCACGGCGATGCGCCGCGGTCCAGACAGTTGGGGCAGCGCCCTTGCAGTGGAGCATCATTAAGTGAGCAGCCGCTACAACAGGCACCGAGCGGCCCAGACGGCCCCGGCTCCACAACGCGGAAGCGGCCCGTCCCCAGGTCGTTCCTGGGGTATCTCATGCCGGTGGGGGCGTCGACGGCCGGTTCCCGTGTTGACCCTGTGGACACTGGCGCATGCGGCGGTTGCCTTTGCCGCCGGCGCTGAGTGGGCCAACGGGGCCGAGATCCGATTCAAGCTCATCGACGGTCAACCCTGCGCACGATGCACACTACAGGGTCCGGGAAAGTCGATTCCGGCGAACGTGGTCATCGACCTTGGCTCCCGTGTTCCGCTACTGATGCATGAGCGAACAGCCAAGCTGCTTGGGATTGCCCACAGCTCGCCGGCCGATCTGCAGTTCGACGACCTTACCCTGGCGAAGGTGCCCGTCATCCCGACGGGGCTGCGCAGTCTGGAGGAACTGACCGCCGACCATGCAGAGGAACTCGCGGACATTCCGGCGGTTGCCATTCTGGGTCTGCCGGCCCTGGCGGATTTCACGGTGGAACTCGAGGTGGGCAACGGAGTGCTCCGTCTGCTGCCTGCGGGTCAGCCGCCAATCCCCGCCGCCGATGGCCCGAGGCACGCGCCGGACACGCCGGGCGATCAGGACGCCACGACCTGGAGCACTCGGTACAAGACCGAGGGGGCCGGTTATTGGCTGGCCGGCGTCGGTCCCGAGGACTTCGCCCTGCGTGTCCGTCTGGTCACCTCAGGATGGGACACGGTGATCGACTCGACCGTGGCCGATCTTCTTGGCTCGCCGGGTGGCGATCTCGAGCGGGTTCTTCTCGGCGGGATCAACGCGGCCCGTTATGTGGCCCTGCGACCGGAAGACCTGTCGGGCACGCCTGAGCCGCATCCCGATCTCATTCTGGGGACCAACCTGCTGTCGACCTTCCGCCTCACGATCGAACCGACGGCCGAGACCATCCGTTTCGAACAGATCCGTGAGCCTCGGTTCCCGGTCGAGGAGCGCGCTTACTTCGTCGCCCGGGCGGACGAGGATGCCGGGGCCATCGAGTCTTTCCTGAATGATCATCCGTCGTCGCGCCTGGCGAGTGAAGCCGGCACCGTATTATTGAGCCTGCGCCTCGACGAGTATCCACCGGATCCCGGCGCTATCAGCCGGGCGGTCCGGCTTCGGGCGCAATCCGTAAAGGCGGACCGCAGCGCTCGGACCATGGTTGAGTTTGCAGACGAGTTGCTGGCCGGCCGGCGCGAGGACCGGCACGCTCTGAGCCGGGATGTGCTGCTGGTGGCGAAGGAGGCCGCGCCGCAGGCGCTGAATGCGCGGGTGGCTCACGAGATCCAGGCCCGCCTGGGCCTGATCGCCCTGCAGCAGGGCGATCTCAAGCAGGCCCGGCGTCATTTGTTGTCGGCGGCCTTCGGCATGCCGCGCGATCCGCTGGTCAGCCTGTGGCTGGGTGAACTCTACGAGCGGACCGGCAAACCCGCTCGGGCCTGGTCCCGCTATCTCCAGGCCACGCTCGGTGACGATGCTCCGCCCGAAGCGTTCGAGGGCCTGAACCGCCTCAATCGCGATCCGACCTTCCGGGCGTCCTTCACAATGGCCGACGCGCAGCAGCTTCTCGAAGGCCGCACGGCCGAGTTCCATCCGCCTGATCGCTACGACGCTCGAAGCGCGTCACCCGACTCGCCAAGTGTATCCCTGGTGGAGTTTTTCACCTGCGTGGATCAGGCCCAGACCCTGGCGCCCGAGCTGGCGTTCGGCGGCCTGCTCGAGTTTTTCGGATCGTCGCAGGTGGCGTTCATCGAGTATCATCTGCCGGCGCCGGAGCCGGACCCACTCGTTTCGGCGCCCAGCGCATCGCGGGCGGCTTTCTACGGTATCGAGAGCGGCCCCGTGGTCTGTTTCGACGGTGGACGGATGGTCACCGACGGTGGTGACGGGTCCGCCACAGAAGGTCTTTATCTGGCCTACAAGGCCGCGTGCCTGGCTGGCCCGGAGCCTGCAAGAGACTGGCGCCTCGACGGGTACGCGAGGATCTCGGGCGAGGAGATCACCGGCCGGATCGAGTTGCTCGGCCCGCAGGCGAGCGACGCTCTGCGCCTTCACGTGGTACTGTGCGAACAGATGGTCATGCTGTCCGGAGCCAACGGCGTGGTTCTCCACCGACAGGTCGCCCGGTCGGCGCTATCGCCCGAGGACGGCTACAGGGTGAGTACGGAACCGGGTCGGCGCGTCTTCGAGGTGCGCTGCAACCCGGCGCACGTAGCCGCTGCGCTGGAGCGAACTGTTACCGCGTTGGAAACTGAGCGATCGATCCAGTTCCGAATGCGACCCACCTACGTCGATCCGGGGTTGTGCACCATCGTGGCATTTCTACAGGACGCAAACTCGCGTCAGGTGTTGGCTGGCCGCGCGCTACCGGTCGCGACCGGTCGTGAGCCACAACCATGACCGACTCCAAGGGCCCTGACTCCCTGACCGCCGAGTTTGAGCGTCTGCTGACGCCCGGACGCGGCAAGGTGTACAGGGCGGCCCTGCGGGACGGTGTCATCGTGGCGCTTGACCGCGGCCTGCTGGGTCTGGCCATCGTCGCTGGCGCGCTGCTATTGCTGCGCCTCGTGCTCCTTGGGACCGGGCGAGGACTCGAGTGGGGATGGGCGTTCGACGGCTGGTTGCTGGCCGCGGGCCTGATCGTGCCTGTCGGAGTGACCTTCGTTCGGGCCATGGGCCGATCACCCTCCTCCCGGGAGACGGCCGAGCGGCTGGACTTGGCCCTCGCCGACCACAACCGGATCGCCACGGCACTGTGGCTCCTCGATC
>DATKXO010000154.1:0-3550 GCA_035528995.1 Phycisphaerae bacterium
CCTGAACCGGCGGTTGTCTCCACCGGGTTCTTGCGTTCTGAATTTCCCGTTGTGTTATCTGGCGCTCAACTACGGGGCGCTCTGCTACTTCACCTCCGGTTTGGAAACACCCCTGGTGCAGGTGGCCGCCGTGCTGTACGCCCTGTTCGTGTTGAACCCCAGGCGCTCGAGTCTGCAACTGCTGTTGGCGGTCACGCCCCTCCTGCGGCACGAGTTGGCCCTCACCTTCGCTCTCTCTCTGGTGTGGGCCTGGCTCCGCAACAGGGCCTTGCCGTTGCGAATGGCCCTGGCGGGCGTGCTGCTAACCGGGTCGTGGGTCGGGTTTCGAATCTACTACTACGCGGACCTCTTCCCCAACACCTTCTATCTCAAGAACGTCACCGACGTCGGCCAGGGGCTGATCTACCTCCGGGACACGGCCGGGACCTACATGTTACACGTGGTGCTGGGGCTGTTCTGCCTGTTGGTGTTGCTCATCCGGCGGAAGCAGCCGCCCGGACGTGCCGCTGACCAATCGAACCACGCCGTACACCGGGCCAAACCCAAGGCCAAGGCTCACACACGGCGAAGGGGCCGGCGCCGGGTCCATCCCACCGGGCAGCGACCGACGGGGCTGACCGGGCCTCCCGCCGCCGTTGCATCACTCGATATCCGCATCCGCGAGCGCCTGGTGATGCTCTTGCTGGCTGTATCGATTGCGGCATACGTCGTGAAGATCGGAGGCGACGCTCGACACTACCGATTCCTGGCCTTTCCGTTCTGTCTGTGCGTATGTGCCCTTGCCGGGCTCGTCGAGCACGCCCTGTTCCGATTCGGGCTCGGTGCATTCCGCCCCGGCCCCGCTCTCGGCGGGATACTCGTCGGATTGTGCTCCTTCTCCTTCTACCCTCCTCAACTCGACGGGCATCCCTTCTTCGGCAACCGGAAGCACACCATCGTGAACAAGATCTCCGACGCATCCGGGCATCGTCGCAACAGGCGCGAGACTCTTCCTCCCTGGGGAAGCGGTGCCCAGATCGAAATCAAACGCCGTTACGAAGAGTCTCGCAACGCCGGGTCCGGGCGGCCGTACCGAGGGACCGGCTTTAGCGATCGGTGCGAGTCCATCTACGAGTTCTTCGATCGGCGGGTTGTCCACGCTCTGGGCCTGACCGAGCCGATCCTGGCCCGAGTGCAGATGAAGTCTGATCGGCCGGCGCACAAGTACGGCTTGATCCCGCTCGGCCAAGACATCTACGCGATCGTCAAATCGCCTGAAATCGTTTTCGGAAGGGGCATGTATCGAAGCGCGGTCGACCAGGGGATGGCCCCGCCGTGGATTGCCAACAACCTCGACATTATCGAGGTCCTCGAGCAAAAGATGTTCAACACCCACGATCCGGCCGAGAACCTGCGATTGGCCTTCACCTTCCCACAGAGGATCAGACCACCGGCTAAGCCTTGAAGCCCGTCCTGCCGCCTCGGCCAGCGCCGCGCCCCGTCAGAGCCGGCCCAGCAGACCGGTCCGCTCGTTGAACTGCTCGATCAGTGGTTCCCACTCGGTCACCTGGGCGAACGTCTCGGTCCAGAAGTCCGGGTCCCACAGCCGCCGCAACTCCTCGACGTCGCGACCCTGCTGCTCCACCCAGGTGAAGTACTTGAAGTTGTGCAGCGTCTTGCGATCGCGGAACGAAAGCTCGCGCAGGTGGTCCGTGCCGATCCCTTCGATGTAGCGGGCGAAATGAAGCGCCGCGTCGCTGGGGCGGTACGGCCCGCGGGCCTCGCGCAGCTCGGCCACACGCGACGCGTACAGCTCCGTCGAGTCGGTCAGGCAGGTGAACAACACGTCGCGCGAGCCCATCTCGTAGTACTGGGCCGTCTTGATCGCGGCCACCAGGTTGCAGATGCTCGATATCCCCAGCAGCGGCAGCTTCTCGACCACCTCGGACGACACGCCCCGATCCCTCAGGAAACTGTGCCCGGAGTCTTCGTTGAACAGTCGCAGCAGGCACATGCACTGCTCGTCGTCGATGGCCGCAACCATGTCCGTGTTGCGCACGTTATGAATCCAGGGCACGTGCTTGTCGCCGATGCCCTCGATCCGATGCCCGCCGAAGCCGCACTCCAGCAGCGTGGGACACTGCAGCGCCTCGGTGGCCACCACCCGCAGCAGCGGGAACCGCGTCCGCAGATAATCGCCCGCCGCGATCGTCCCCGCCGAGCCCGTGGCCGAGATGTACGCCGCCAGTTGACCGCCCGGCCCCGCGATCCGGTGGAACACCTCCTCGATGATCCCCCCGGTCATCTCGTAGTGCCACACCGCGTTGCCGAACTCCTCGAACTGGTTGAAGATCACGCAGTCCGGCCGCGTCTTGCGAATCTCCCAGCACTTGTCGTAGATCTCTTTGACATTCGACTCGCAGCCGGGCGTGGCGATGACCTCCGCCCCGATGGATTCCAGCCACTCGAAGCGCTCCCGGCTCATCTCCTCCGGCAGGATGGCCACCGGCGTGCAGGCCAGCAGGGCGCAGTCGAACGCCCCGCCGCGGCAGAAGTTGCCCGTCGAGGGCCAGACCGCCTTCTGCGACGTCGGGTCGAACTGACCCGTCATCAGCCGGGGCACCAGGCACCCGAACCCCGCCCCGACCTTGTGCGCCCCCGTCGGAAAGTACTTGCCCACCATACCGACGATGCGGGCGTCCACCCCGGTCAGCTCCGGCGGAAACTCGATCCAGTTCCCCGGCCCGAAGGCACCGCCGCGTTCCATCGGCTCGTTTTTCCACGTGATCCGGAAGAGATTCAGTGGGTCCACGTCCCACAGGCCGATGCCGCGCAGCTTCTCCACCACTTTTGCGGGCACCAGCGAGGGGTCCTTCTGCTGGGCGAAGGTCGGGATGATGATGCCGCGCTCGCGACACCGTTGGACGGTCTTTTCCAGTACCTGTTCGTTGATTTCGGTCATCATGCGTTCCGTTGGGCCACTATGATCAAATCGACGGAGGCCTGCGCATCGAAAGCCGAGCGATCGTAGGCCCCGTAAGTATCCACTACCGTGAGGTCGGCGCGCCCGCACCACGCGGCCAGTTCATCGCGCGTCAGCGGGTAGATCGTGCCGCCGTGCGAGCGCTGGTGCCAGGCGCCGTCGTTCCACAGCGTGACGTTGGTGACAACAATGTGTCCCTGCGGGCCGGCCTCGGGCTTGGGCATGAACTGGAAGCAGCGCACCGACACGTGCTCCACCCCGTCCACGACGGTGAGCCGCGGCCCGCGTACGCACGGCGACTCCTCCCGCATCGGCACAAAGTTGAGCACTTGCACGAACAGCCGTCCGCCCGGGCGCAGCACCGCCCCGAAGTTGGCCACCGCTTCCTCACCCGCGTCGGCACTGCACGCCGCCGCCAGCGAATTGCCGATGCAGAACACCCCGTCAAAACCCGCCCCGAGCTGCTGTGCCAACTCGCCGTACCGGCAGCAGATGAACCGGGACTTCGCGCCCGCTCGTTCCGCGTGCCTGCGGGCCAGGTCCAGCATCTCCGGCGATGCGTCCGCCCCGGTCACCGTGTAGCCCTGG
>DATKXO010000155.1:0-23935 GCA_035528995.1 Phycisphaerae bacterium
CCCGTGATGGTCCACCGGAAGGGCGATGACCGTCTTCTCCAGCACCTGGTCGGCCACCAGCACGCCGAACGCAAACGTCTCGTTCGAGCCGTACTTGCCCTTCATCACGTCGATCAGCCGGTTCGCCTGGAAGGGGAAGTAGCCGTGCACCGTCAGAAACTTCTCCCGGAACGCTTCCGACTTGAACAGCACCGCCAGTTCCGCCGTGGTGTGCGACGAGGTGTTCGAGAAGATCGCCGCCACGCGCTCTGCGTCCACCGTCTTCTCGATGGTCTCGAATATCTTGGCCTTGATCTCGCTGCGCTCGGTGGCCGCCTCCCAGATGATGTCGGCCTCCGCCAGGGCTTTGTACTCCTGCGTGTAGCGCGTGCGGGCTTTCAAAGCCTCGGCATCCTGCTCGCGCATCTGGGCGCTCTTCACCTGCTGGCCCCACATCGAGGCCAGCATCTCCTCCGCCCGCTTCAGCGCCTCCGCCTGGATGTCCACCAGGACGACTTCCCAGTCGGTCTTCCTGAGCAGGTCGATGGCGATCCCCTGACCCATGGTGCCCGCGCCGATGACCGCGATGCGGCGGACCTCGTTGACCCGCCGAACCGCGGCGTCCAGAGACCGATCGCCGAATGAAAACGCGCGTTTCATGTCACCTCGTCCTGTCCTGAGCCGCAGGCTTCAGCCTGCGCGGTGCTGTCCTGAGCCGCAGGCTTCAGCCTGCGCGGTCCAACAGCGTCAACCGGCCAATCCACGAACCTCCGCCCGGGCTCGAGCCCGCTGCTCGATGCGTCCCTTACTTCTTCTCCGTGTCCACCAGGATCACGGCCGCCCCCTGCCCCCCCCCGATGCACGCCGACGCGCACCCGTAGCGAACCCCGCGCCGCTCCATCTCGTACATCAGATCCGCCAGCATCCGTAGCCCCGTAGCCGCCAGCGGATGCCCCAGCGCCACCGCCCCGCCGTTGACGTTGGTGATCTCGCGATCCAGCTTCAGCTCCTTCTCCACACCCAGATACTGGGCGGCGAACGCCTCGTTGATCTCCCAGAGCCCGACGTCCTTCTGCTTCAGGCCCGCCTGGGCCAGCGCCCGCTGAATGGCCGGCACCGGTCCTCGACCCATCACCCGAGGCTCGACACCCGCAACCCCGTAACCGGCGATTTCGTACCGCGTCGGCAGCCCCAGCTTCTCCGCTTCCGCCCGGCCGGCGACAACGGCCGCCCCCGCCCCATCCGCGATTTCGCTCGCGTTGCCCGGCGACACCAGCCCGTTCGGCGTGATGCCCGGCAGCTTCGCCAGCACCTCCACCGACGTCTTACGAACGCACTCGTCCTTGGCCAGATGCACCGGCCGACCGCTCCGGTCCGTCGCGTCGACCGCGAACATCCCGCGCAGCGCGTCGCCACCGTTGAAGTGGCTCATCCGGTACGCCGCCCGCGCCCGGGCGTGCGAGGTCTCGGCCAGTTCGTCGCACTCGGCTCGGGTGACACCCATCTGCGCCCCGTACTCGTCCGCCGTGCGGATCATGGCCGTCTCGGCCAGGTCGTGGTTCAGCCCCGCCAGCATCAGATCCTCGACGGCGCCACCCTCGACGAACTCCCAGAAGTTCGCCCCCGACCGCCGCGGCGAACGAATCACCTGCGGGACCCGAGACATCGTCTCGGCCCCCACGCACAGCACGATCTTCGAGTCATCCACCGCGTCCGGCAGGGCGATCTGCTGCAGCGCGTTGATCACCGTCTGGAACCCGCTGCCGCAGATGCGCTGCACCAGCAGGGCCGGCACCTCGGTGTTCAGGTGGCAGCGCAGGCCCACGTTCCGCGCAAAGTAGATGTCCTGCCCCCCCGGTGCGGTGAACTGATACACGTTCGCCCCCACCACCGCGTCGATCCCTTCGCGGGCCACGCCGCTCCGCCGAATGGCCTCCTCGGCCGCCAGCACGCCCAGGTCCTCGGGCGCGAACCCGCTCAGCGTCCCGCACTTCACGCCGATCGGCGTCCGGGCCGCTCCCGCAATGACCACGTGGGGATAGTCGTCACGCCTCACTGGTTACCGTCCTTTGCGATTCGGGTTGGATTTCGATGATCTCTCTCAACGGCTGCGGGGCGAACAGCCCCTCGATCTTCTCCTGGAAGTTGCTCAGCACCGCCTTGCGCACCAGCTTGCCCGAGGGCGTCAGCTCACCGTTGTCCATCGACGGAGCCCGGTCCGCCAGCACCGCCCGCCGTACACGCTGGTACTTCACGTCGATCAGCGAGTTAATCCGCTGGACCTCGGACGCGTACAGCTCGCGCACGGCCGGCGATTCGAACATCTCCTCAGGCGCCACCCCGTGCTCCGTCGCCCAGATCCGCAGGTTCGACAGGTCCGGATAGATCAGTATCCCGATGTAATCCTTCCCCGCCCCCAGAACCACCGTCTGACTGAAGTACGGCGACTCGTTCACCAGCGTCGTCTCGATCCGGAAAGGATGCACCTTCTCCCCGTTGGTCAGCTTGAACGTGCCGTCCTTTCGGCCGATGATCCGCAGCCCGTCCTTGCTGAACTCACCCAGGTCGCCCGTGCGGAACCAGCCGTCCTCCGTCATCGCGTTGGCCGTCGCCTCCACGTCGTCCAGGTAGCCCTCCATGACGTTGGGCCCCTTGACCAGAATCTCGTCGTTGCTGTCGATCCGCACCCGCACGCCCGGCAGCGGGAAACCCACGTACCCGCTCCGCCAGCCGGTGTCCTTCGTCGTCGCCGTCACGCAAGGCGCCGTCTCGGTCAAACCCCAGCCCTCCAGCACCGGAATCTGATGCTCCCGATACGCCGACTCGACGTGCGCCGGCAACGGAGCACCCGCCGTGAACACGAACCGCAGCCGATCGCAAAACACCATATCCGCCACGTCCGTCGCCTCCCGGGCCTTGCCCACCAGCAGGTCGTGCACCCGCGGCACGGAGAAGAAGATCGTCGGCCGGAACAGTCTCCAGTTCTCGATCAGCCGATCGATGTCCTTCCCCCGGGAGTCGTCCAGACACAGTTCGCAGCCGTTGTACAGCGTCATGAACCGCTCGAACAAACCGCCGAAGCTGTGATGCCACGGCAGGTAGTTCATGTACACGTCCTGCTCGTCCACGTCCCACATCAGCGACATGGCCTTCTGCTGCGAGATGAGGTGCTCGTGGCACAACCGCACGCCCTTGGGCGCCCCGGTCGTGCCCGACGTGTACATGATCATGCACAGATCGTCCGGATGAACCGCGCCGATCCGCTTGTTCAACTGCTCGGTGCTCACCCCGCCCTCGGCCGTCAGCGTCACAAAGTCCTGCGCCCCCCACTTCCGGCTGGCCGCGTCGAAGTCCATGCAGAAGAACTTCTCCACCCAGGGCTGCTTCTCCCGGTCGATCTTGGCCAGCTGGTGATTGCCCGAGACCACCACGAACCGCGGCCGCACCCGCCCCAGCACGTATGCGATCTGATCCGGCGGATACCCCGCGAAGACCGGCACCGTCGCCGCCCCGATCGACATCGTCGCCAGCTCGAAGATCAGCATCTCCGCCCGGTTCTCCGAGATCATGGCGATGCGGCTCCCGCCGTGAATGCCCTGGTCCAGAAGGTGCCGGGCGATCTGGAACACCTGCCCGGCGAACTCCTTCCAGGTCATCTCCGCCGCGTCCTCGCCCTTGCGATAGCGGAGATAGACCTTGTCCCCGAACCGCTTCGCCCGGTCGCGCAGCAGCACGCCCAGAGAGGGTTCGTACTCACCAAGCTCCACCGGGTGCATGTGCTCCTCACCCACGCGCTTGATCCCCATCCGCTCGTCCAGCCCCAGAGACGTCGTCTGGCAGTACGCCAGGCACGAATCGCTCAGCAGCTCCTTGGTCAGCTTGAACCGCTCTTCCGGCGGACAGTGGTCGTAGTCCGTGCTCATCGGGTCCAGACCCAGACGACGCCGCACCAGGTTCGACGCCGCGAAGTAGACCAGGTTCGCGGCCAGTTCCTTCAGGTGCGAGCAGCCCACGTGGCCCCCCACCCGGCTGGCGATCTTGTTCAGCACCCCCCGCTCGATCTTCAGACCCACCAGCCGGTCCGCCAGCGGTTCGATCTCGCGGCACACCGGGAACGGAACCCGAACCATGTCCAGCTTGCTGTGGGTGATCTGTTCGTCCGGTAGGTACACACCCAGTTCGAGTTTGATCAGGTGCTCACTGTCGAGCATGGTGCCCACCAGCACCATCTCGTTCTCCCCCGGGCCGCCCTCAAAAACCTCGATCGCAAAGTTGCGTTGTGCGGTCAGCCTCATTATGCTGGTCCTCATTCTGCCGCCGCCGGAACGGTCGTCACCACAGTGGATCGCCCTGGCCATGGCCGCCCGCACCTCACGCTGCAGCGAGCCGAACAGGGCCTCCTCTTTCTTCAGCCCCGCGTTGCCCGCGTAGCGACGTAGCGGTGTCAGGATCCACTCCTCGTTCGAAAACAGCTTCACGCTCCGAAGCCCGGCGCCCAGAGCGTCGCGAAACGTCTTCAGCGAGCTGGTTACGTGCCCGGAGTGCGCCAGGATCGTCGCCCGGTGTTTCGCCCAGATCTCGTCGTACGTCACATCGGCCGGATAGGCCCCCGCCGCCTGCCCCACGTCGAACACCGCCTGCGTGATCTCGTGCACGAAGTCCGCCTTGGACGGGTCCTTGCACAGATCCCCCATCCGCAGGTCGATCAACTCGCCGTTCGGTTTCACCGTGTGGATCAGACCGCCCACGTTCAGCACGATCGAGATCATGGCCTTGTCGAACTCGACCCGCGTGCCCGGCACCCCCCGGGCGTGCGTGAACGGGTAGCCGTGGGCCCGTAGCACGTCCTCGACGCGATCGCGCTCGAACTCGCCGCCGCCCGCAAAGACCACGGCCCCCTGGCGCTCCAGCACGTAGATCGTGTCCGCCCCGCTGCCGCGCCGCCCGCCGGCCTGCAGCGACACCCCCCGAACCACCCGCCCCAGCAGGCACCGGACCATCTCCTCGGTCACCCCGCCCAGGCGCCCCATTAGCACCGATTCCTCCAACTGCTCCTCATAGGTACTGAGCGTCTGCTCGGAGAGGATGCCGTTGGGCAGAATCAGCAGGATCGGCACCTCCCGGCGGATGTCCTCCACCGAACGCAGCCGACCCCGCGCCGTCAGGTTCTCCAGAAAATGCGTCATCTCGGCCGTGAACAGGCCGAGCTGATCGGGGTTGCAGCAGACCAGCAGCAGTTCCGGCATGCGGTCCAGCGCGTGGGCCTCCAGCAGATTCGCCACAATCCGCTCCCGCAAGAGAATGGACCGGACCGTGCCGCGGTCGTCCAGGTTCAGCGTCCCGCCCTCCTTGAGCGGTTGGGTGATCCCGTCCCCCCCGCGCCCGATGAAGCACTCCGCCCCGGCGTGAACGAAGAACGCCACACCCAGCGCCCCGGGCGGATGAACACCAAGCTGTCCCTCATGCAACATCGCGCCCGTCACTCCCCGCTATGGATTGGCGACTGGCGATTGCACATTGCAACTTCCACGTCCACTTCGCCTCAACCCCTCTGTTCCGGGCCCTTCAATCCGCGAGACCCCGCTCGCAGCCTGAATCCCACGTTTCTCGCAATCCCCAATCTCCAATCCCCAATCTCCAATCGTCACGTCACCTACGGGATCACGATCGACCGCAGTGACAACCCTTCTTTCATCGCCGCGAACGCCTTCCCGATATCCTCCAGACCAAAACGGTGCGTCACCTGACGTTTCACGTCGATCTTGCCCTGCTCCACCATCCGGATCAGCGGGCCGTAGTCCAGGGGACGGCAGCCCAGCGACCCCACCACCTCGATCTCCTTGAACATGATCTTGCCCGCCACGATCGAGATGGCCTCGTGCGTATAGCCCACCACGCAAAGCCGCCCGCCGACCCGCACGCACTCGAAGGCCTCTTCGATCGTCCGCGGGTTCCCGATCACCTCCATGGCGATGTCCGCCCCGCCGCCGGTCATCTTCTTGACCACTTTGCTGACCCGTTCCACCTCCTGGGCGTTGATCGTCTGGGCCGCCCCGAACTCCAACGCCCACTCCAGCTTCCGCGGATTGACGTCCACCGCAATCACGTACCCGCCGGCCGCCGACGCCATCTGGACCGCGTTGATGCCCACGCCGCCGCAGCCGAAGACCACCACCGTGTCGCCCGGCCTGACCCGGGCCCGGTTCTTCACCGCGTGGTACGGCGTCGAGATCGCATCGGCGATGATCGAGGCCTCCTCCAGCGGGATCGACTCCGGCAGCTCCAGCACGTCTTTCGCCGGGACGGCCATGTATTCGGCGTACGCCCCGTCGAAGTGGTTGCCCAGCATCTGCATGTTGCTGCAGATGTTCTCCCGCCCCATGCGGCACAGGGCGCACTTGCCGCAGGTCAGCACGGCCGGCACCAGCACGCGCTGCCCCTTCTTCACGTTGGTCACCGCCGCGCCGACTTCCTCCGCGATGCCCGAGGGCTCGTGCCCCAGCACCACCGGCGGCTTCTTGAACGTCGGCACGCCGTGCTCGATGTAGTGAAGGTCGGTGTGACAAACGCCGCAGGCCGCCACCTTCACCAGGATCTGATCGTCACCGATCTTCGGAACGGGAATGTCCTCGATCTTCAGCCCAACGTCCTTGCCGTGGAATACAGCAGCTTTCATGCCTTCGTCCTTTCAACCATTGACGATTGACGGTTGACGAATTCAGCGTTCTTCCGAGAGCGTGCCGTCTTGATTGAGGCAACGATGACGGAGAGAATGCCATCGCCTTCCTTTACGAGGTCTTCAACCAACCTGGCTTCGACTCGGCCACTCTCGACTAGCAGTTCGATCCAGTAGAGCGTCTCGTCACACTCCTCTTCGACGATCTTCATCTTCGCCACGAAGTCCGCGCGCGATCGGGCACGACAGGCGGCCCGGTAATTGGCTCCGACCGACGTACCGGACCGAAGCAGTTGTCTGCCGATTACATCCGCCACTCTCGACTTCGGCAGCGCGTCCGCCAGGCGAATGACTCTCAACGCGAATGCCTTCGTGCGGTTCTTCAGTTCCTCGGGATTCATACGAGTTACGGGCGCTCACCCTAATCGTCAATCGTCAATCTATAATCGTCAATCGTCACACGTGTTTCCAGTTCGGCGTCCGTTTCTCGACAAACGCCGCCAGCCCCTCATGCGCGTCCGACAACTTCATCAGTTCATCCAGGTACAGCCGCTCGACCCGCTCCAGGTGCGCCAGCACCTGCTCCCGGACCACCATCGTCGTGGCCCGCTTGGCCATCTGCACCACCGGCCGCGACAGCTTCCGGATCTCGTCCAGGTACTTGTTCACCCGCTCGTCGAACGCTTCAACCGGATACACCTGGTTGACCAGCCCGATCGCCTTTGCCTCCGCCGCCTTGATGGTCATCCCGATCGCGTTCAACTCCACGGCCTTCTTCAGCCCGATCTGCGCCGGGAAGACGCAGGCCGCCACCGGTGGCAGCACCCCCACCTGAACCTCCGGCTGCCCGAACTTCGCCCGCTCCGATGCCAGAACGATGTCACAGAACGTCGCCAGCTCGCAGCCGCCGCCCAGGGCCGCGCCGTTCACCGCCGCGATGCTCAGCGAGTCCGTGGCCGCCAGCTTCCGGAAGATGCCGTGAAACTGCCGGATCATCTCCCCGACCTTGTCCGCCGTGTGGTCGCTCACGTCCACCCCGGCGCTAAACGCCTTGTTGGCCGCCCGAAACACCACCGCGATCGGCCGGTCCACGCCCAGCACCGTCTCCAGCAGGCTGTTCAGTTCCACCATCATCGCGATGTTCAGAACGTTCAGCGGCGGGCGGTTCAGCGTGATCTCCGCGATCCCATCCTCCGTCTTCAGCTCGTGAAACTCGTACGTGCTCATCGCCGTCACTGCTCCCGTTTGATGATCATGGCCATGCTGACCCCGCCGCCGCCGCAGATCGCCGCGATGCCCAGCTCACCGCCCACCCGCTTCAGCACGTGGTACAGCGTCACCACGATCCGCGCCCCGCTGATCCCCGTCGGATGACCCAGGGCGATCGCCCCGCCGTGCAGGTTCAGCTTGGCCCGATCCCACTTCAACACCCGCTCGTTGGCCAGCACCTGCACCGCGAACGCCTCGTTCACCTCGATCGCGTCCATCCCGCCCAGCGTCATGCCGGCCCGCTCCAGCGCCGCCGGGATCGACACCCCCGGCCCCTCGCCCATCGTGCTCGGCTCGACCGCCACGTTCGAATACGCCACCAGCGAGAACAGCGGCTTCGCCCCCAGTGCCGCCGCGTGCTCCCGCGACGTGATCACCAAGGCCGTCGCACCGTCCGACATGCCGCAGGCGTTGGCCGCCGTCACCGTCCCGTCCTTACGGAACACCGGCCTGAGCTTGGCCATCTTCTCCACCGACGTGTCCGCCCGGATCGTCTCGTCCTTGTCGAACACCACCGCCGGATCTCTCCCGACGCCCGGCACCTCCACCGGAACGATCTCCTCGTCGAACCAGCCGCTGGACTGCGCCTGGGCTGCTTTGTGATGACTCTCGACCGCGAACCGGTCCTGCTCCTCCCGCGCTATCTTGTACTTGTCCGCCAGGTTCTCGGCCGTCGCCCCCATGCCCACGCCGCACAACGGATCGATGCTGTCAGCCCAGCCGTCCAACAGGGTCCGATCCCCCATCTTGAACCCCGACCAGCGACAGTCTTTGAGCAGGTACGGAATCGTGCTCATGCTGTCCATGCCGCCGACCATCACCGTCCGGCTGTCGCCCAGCCGGATGGCCTGCGACGCCAGCGCCAGGCAACGCATCCCCGACGGGCACGCCATGTTGATCGTCTGAACCCCAACGGTGACCGGGACGCCGCCGCGCACCGAAGCCGTCCGTGCCGGGTTCGGCCCGTTGCCGGCCTGCCGGCAACTCCCGAAGATCACGTCGTCGATCCCGTCGCCGGCCACCCCAGCCCGCTCCAGCGCCGCCCGGATCGCCGCCGCCCCCAGATCGAACGAGGCCACCTCCTTCAGCGTTCCGCCGAACCGTCCCATCGGCGTCCGCACCGCGCTGATCGCCACAACGTCGTTCAGTTCCACGCTTTTCTCCGCAACAACTCACAATCCGCGGTGGTCAATCCCCAATCGTCAATCGCCAATCCCCAATCTAGATGTACTGCCCTCCATCCACCTGAATCACCTGCCCGGTGATGTGTCGCGCCGCGTCACTGCACAGGAAGGCCACCACCATCGCCACTTCTTCGGGCTTCCCCAGCCGGCCCAGAACGATCTCGGCCAGCGCGGCGTCGAGCACGCTCTGCGGCGCGTCCTTCATCATGTCCGTTTCGATCAGACCCGGTGCCACCGCGTTGACATTGACGCTCGACCGGCCCAACTCGCGGGCCAGTGCCTTGGTCAAACCGATGATCCCCGCCTTCGACGCCGAGTAGTTCGTCTGACCGAACTTGCCCCGCAGGCCGTTGATCGACGTGACGTTCACGATCTTGCCCGACTTCTGCTCCCGGAACACCGACACGGCCGCCCGGATGTAGTTGAAATACCCTTTCAGGTTCGTGTCGATCACCTGGTCCCACTGTTCTTCCGTCATCTTCCAGATGACGCCGTCGCGGTTGATCCCCGCGTTGTTCACCAGAATGTCCAGCCCGCCGAACTTCTCGACCACCTCCGACACCATGCCCTGGGCATCGTCGAAGCTGGCCACGTCCGCCTTGACGGCCAGCCCCTGGCGACCCATGGCCTCGACGTCCGCGACCACCTGCTTCGCTTCCGCATCGTGCCTCCGGTAGTTGATCGCGACGTTCGCGCCCTGACGCCCCAACTCGCGCGCAATGGCCGCCCCGATCCCCAAACTCCCACCCGTCACGATGGCCTTCTTGCCTTCGAGTGCTAGCATGTTCTCAGCCTGCCCTTCGGTGCCTACTTGCCGTGACCCAGTGCGGCCCCGCACTTGCCACAGAACTCGAACATCGACGGAATGCCCTTGGCCTCACACTTCGGGCACTTCTTGGCGTACGGCCCCCACAGGAACTCGCTCGATCCCTTGGGGTCCGCCATCCGCCGCCGCATGCCGATGAAATCGACCGGGCGCTTCTCCACGAACGCCGTCATGCCCTCGTTCGGCTCCAGACACGTGTAGTGCGTGGACAGCCAGTCCCGGGCATGACCCGCCGTCGCATGCCAGGACAGGTCCTTCCAGAAGTTCACCTGTGCTTTGGTGTACCGCGTGCACTCGAAGAACTTGTTGACCACCTGGTTGCACAGGTCGGCCAACACTTCGTCGAGCAGAGACAGATCGATCGAATACCCGTCCTGCCCCTTCTGTGCCTTCTTGATGTCACCCGCAGTCGCCCGACGCTCGAACGGATCGTCCCAGGGATCGGTGTTCCAGTCGGCCAGGTACTGCCGCCCCCCCTTGAACTGCGTGACGTACTGCCCGTCGGGGCCTTTCACCGTCGGCACGACCGCGTTCACCAGCCCCATGGACAGCGAGGTGAACGCCGGGTAGCGCTGGTTCAGAAACAGGATGCCGCGGGCCTTGCGGTCCCCCACGTGCACCGGCAGCCATTGCGTCGAGCCGCCGCAGGCCACCGACCCCACGCCCGTCCCCACCTGGGCGATGAAGGCGTGCTCGCCCATCACCCCCAGGTCGCAGGCCAGTTGACTTTCGTTGCCTCCGCCGACGGCCATCCCGTTCAGCCGGGCGATCACCGGCTTGGAGCAGTTGACCATCGACTCGATGTAGGCCTTGAAGCAGCACATGTACTTCCAGTAGTCGCGCGGCTTCTGCGTATAGCTCTCCTGGTACTCCTTCACGTCGCCGCCGGTGGAGAAGGCCCGATCGCCGCTCCCGGTGAACACCACCACCGCCACGTTGTCGTCCCAGGACGCGTCCTGGAACGCCGCCGCAAGCTCCTGCAAACACGGCGTGCTGTACGCGTTGTAGTTGTGCGGCCGGTTGATCGTCACCCGGGCGACCCAGTCGCCCTTCTCGTACTGAACCTCTTTGAAATCCAATGACGCCGGGCTGCGAGTCGGAAACATGCTCATGGGGGGCCTCTCCGTCTTCAGTTCGAACCTGTTCCAGCCCGGCTACCTCGCACCTCGGGCTGGCTCCCTGCCAGAACAACCGAACGTACGTTCGATCGGCATCATGGCGGAACTCCGGCCCCTAGCGCCGCCATTGCCTCCTTCGCCGCTATGGGTACGTTACCGATTATGAACCACCTTCTACGGCTGGTCAAGGCTTTTATCGGGTCTTTCGCCTTGACATCGACCCGATTCCGGGCCATAGTAGAAGCGAGCAAGCGTACGTATATCAGGGTGGTAGTGTGGGCAAGATATCACAGAAAGCCGAACGGCCGTCCGGTGGGCGGAAGGAGCCCGACACGCCGAACCGAACCTCCGACACCCGCGCGACTTACGACCAGCGGGCCAACGGAATCCTCGAGGCCGCCACCGACCTCATCGCCGGCGTCGGATACGAGCAGGCCTCCATGCGCGCCGTCGCCAAGGCCGCCGGCGTCAGCCTCGCCGGCCTCTACCACTACTTCGACAGCAAGGAAAAAATGCTCTTCCTCATCCAGTTCCGCACCTTCAGCGCACTGGTTAACGGTCTTAAGGAAAAACTCCACGGCGTCACCGACCCCCTCGAACAGCTCCGCGTCATGATCCGAACCCACGTCGGCTACTTCGCCGCCAACATGGCCGCCCTCAAAGTGTGTTCCCACGAACTCGACTCCCTGGCCAACGAAGGTTACGAGGAAGCCTTCCAGCTCCGACGCGAATACTACGACCTCGCCCGCGCCATCGTGGACCGCGTCTTCCAGGCCCACGCGCCCGACAGCACACTCGATCGACACGTGGCCACCATGTCGCTCTTCGGTATGTTGAACTGGCTCTATCGCTGGTACGAACCCAAGCGGGGCCGCGCCCCCAACGGCGTAGCCGGACAGATCGCGGCCCAGTTCCTGCACGGAGTGATACCGGCCGGCGACAACGCCCGGCAAAAAGGCGGGGCGCATAATCGCTGACCGGCGACCCACGCGCCCCCTGCAAAACGACCCTCGGGAGGATCAGGCGTGTACCTGCCCGACGTTCAACTCCACCAAGCCGCCTCGCTCCAGGACGCCTCCACGCTCCTCGACGACCGCGGACCTGACGCCCGTCTGCTCGCCGGCGGAACCGACCTCCTCGTCGATCTCAAGACCGGCCGCCTGCGCGTCACCCACCTCGTCTCGCTCAATCGCATCGACACCCTCCGCGGAGTGACCGCCAACGACGGCGGCCTCCACATCGGGCCGCTGACCACAATCACCGATCTCGGCCGGGCCACCGCCGTGGCCGAACGCTTCGCCCCCATTCACGACGCCACCAGCCGAATGGCCGCCCCGCAAATTCGCAACCGGGCCACCGTCGGCGGCAACATCGCCAGCGCCGTCCCCTGCGCCGACCTGCCGCCCATCCTGACCGCCATGAACGCCTCGGTCGTGCTCTGGTCAACCCGCGGCCAGCGCGAGGTGCCCCTGGACAGCTTCTTCGTCGGCGCCCGCCAGACGGTGCTGGCCGGCGGAGAGATTCTGTCAGGCGTCCGCGTCCCCGACCCGCCGCCCGGCTTCGGTGCCGCCTACGCCCGCTTCGCCCTGCGCAACGGCAACGCCATCGCCGTCGCCGCCGTCGCCGCCAGCGTCACCTTGAGTGGCAAAGACACCGTCCGCGACGCCCGCGTCGTCCTCGGCGCAGTCGCGCCCGTGCCCAAGCTGGTCGAGTCGGCCGGCAGCGCATTGCTCGGCCAATCGCCGGACGACGACGCCTTCCATCGTGCGGCCGTCGCCGCCCGCGACGCGGCCGAGCCCATCTCCGACATCCGCGGATCGGCCGACTTCCGCCGCCACCTCGTCCAAGTGCTCACCCACCAGGCCCTGGCCACTGCCTGTGCCAGAGCCAGGGAGACGCTGTGATGGCCGTCTCGCGCGACCTGCTCGTCAACGGCAACACCTACTCCGTCGCCATCGACCCGGCCGACACCCTCCTCGACGTGCTTCGCGACAAGCTGCGCCTCACCGGCACCAAGAAGGGCTGCAACGTCGGCGACTGCGGCGCCTGCACCGTCCTGATCGACGGCCAGCCGTCCAACAGTTGCCTGCTCCTCGCCGCCGAGATGGAGGGCAAAAGCATCACCACCGTCGAGGGCCTGGCCAAAAGCGGAGAACTCTCGCCGATCCAGAAGGCCTTCGTGCACGAAGGCGGCATCCAGTGCGGCTTCTGCACGCCCGGCATGGTCGTCACCGCCACCGCCCTGCTGGAACACAACCCCAGGCCCACCACCGACGAGATCAAGGACGCCCTGGCCGGCAACCTCTGCCGCTGCACTGGGTACGCCGGCATCCTGCGGGCCGTACAACGCTGCGACAAATACTCCGGTGACACCACCACGGCACCCGATCAAAACACCGCCCAGCCGCCCGACGCGAGCGCATGTTCCCAATCCGACGAACGCGCGCCGGCCCAATCCCCAATCCCCAATCCCCAATCTCCAATGAGCACCGTCGGCGTCTCCATCCCCCGAGTCGACGCCGCCGACAAGGTTACCGGCCGCGCCCAGTACACCGCCGACATCAACCTGCCCAACATGATCCACGGCAAGATCCTCGGCTCGTCGATCGCCCACGGCCGCGTCAAGCGAGTCGACGTCTCCAAGGCCCGGGCCCTGGACGGCGTGCTGGCCGTCATCACCGGCGACGACGTCCCCGACACGCTCTACGGCGTCTCACCGGCCCGCTACGACGAGCACGTCCTGGCCAAGGACAAGGTCCGCCACGTGGGCGACCCGGTCGCCGCCGTCGCCGCCATCGACGAACGAACCGCGGAGCGGGCCATCGCACTCATCGAAGTCGAATACGAAGAGCTGCCCGCCGTCTTCGATCCCGTCACGGCCGTCGCCGACGGCGCCCCGCAGCTTCACGACCGCTACAAGCGCAACATCAACACCCACGTCGAGCAGAACTTCGGCGACGTCGAGAAGGCCTTCGCCGAATCCCACTGCATCCGCGAGGAAACCTTCACCGGCAACCACGTGTACCAATCGCCGCTCGAGCCCCACGCCGCCATCGCCACCTGGGAACACGACGGCACCCTGGTCCTCTACAGCTCGACGCAGGTCCCGCACTACGTGCAATACATGATGGCCCACGTCCTGCACATCCCGCTGGGCAAGGTCCGCGTGATCCGCCCGGCCGTCGGCGGAGGCTTCGGCGGCAAGGCCGCCACAAACCCGCTCGACCTCTGCGCCGCCATCCTCAGCCGCAAGACCGGCCGACCCGTCAAAATGGTCTACTCGCGCGAGGAGATGTTCCACTACGGGCGAGGCCGCCACAAACAGCACATGAAGATGAAGCTCGGCCTCGATCGCGACGGCACCATCAAGGCCTTCAAGAGCGAGATCTACCTCGACGGCGGAGCCTACAGCTCCTTCGGCGTGGCCACCGCCTACTACGCCGGCAGCATGATGCCCACGCTCTACCACATCCCCAACTACCGCTACGACGGCTACCGCGTCATGACCAACAAGCCGGCCTGCGGAGCCATGCGCGGCCACGGCGTGCCCCAGCCGCGATTCGCCTTCGAGTGCCTGCTCAACATGGCCGCCGACGACCTCGGCATCGACCCCATCGAGATTCGCCGCCGCAACGCCATGACGCCCAAGACCCGCACCGTCAACGACCTGGACATCGATAGTTGCGAGTTCCTCGCCACGCTCGACGGCGTCGAACAAAAGAGCGGCTGGAAGCAGAAATACGGCAAGCTCCGCAACCAAAACGACCTGAGCCGCGGGCTTCAGCCCGCGCGGACTCAACCCGCGCAGACTCAACCCGCGCAGACTCAACCCGCGCGACCTCAACCCGCGCAGCCCAATATCCGCAAGGGCATCGGCATCGGCTCCGGCGGTTTCGTCTCCGGCGCCGGCTACTGCATCTACCGCGGCCAGGTCCAACTCTCCCACGAGAAGCCGCCCGAGCACTTCCAGAAGAAGTCCATCTTCCCGCACGCCAACGCCATCGTGAAGATCAGCGAGGACGGCATGGCCGCCATCCTGCTCATCGGTGCCGCCGAGATCGGCCAGGGAAGTGACACCGTCCTGTCACAGATGTGCGCCGAGTCCCTGGGCATCCCCGTCTCCCGCCTGCGCATCCGCAGCGAGGACAGCGACATCTCACCGCTGGACCTCGGGGCCTACTCCTCCCGCGTCACCCTCATGGCCGGCCACGCCGTCTCCCGCGCCGCGACGGCCGTCGTCGACAAGATGCGCCCCTACGCCGCCAAACTCCTCAACTGCGACCCCGCCGAGGTAATCGCCCACAACGGGAAGTTCAGTGTGGCACCGGTTTCCAACCGGTGTGACAACGTCGATCAGTGCCGCAACGTCGATCCGAGCTGTCCCGATTCTCGGGATAAGGGAGCGGCCAACGTTGCCCACGACGCCGATCAGTACCGCGACCGTAAGGGAGCGGCCAGTGTTCCTCGGGATGAGGGGGCGCGCGAGCCCCAACCGTCAATCGTCAATCGTCAATCGTCAATGAGCGCGACGCGCAGCGTCGCGTGGGAAGAGGTTGCCCGCAAGTACTTCAACGACAACGGCCCCCTCGTCGGCACCGGCTGCTACAAGCCGCGAGAGGGCCTCGGCGGCGACTACAAGGGCGCCACCGTCGGCACCAGCCCGGCCTACTCCTTCGGCAGTTCGGTCTGCGAGCTATCCGTCGATTTGGACACCGGTAAGGTCAGCATCGAGCGCTTCACCGACTACCACGACTGCGGCACGCCCATCAACCCCATGGCCGTCCACGGCCAGGTCGAGGGCGCCATCGTCATGGGTGCCGGCGAGACCATCATGGAGGACGTCCAGTTCGACGACCGGGGTCAGATTCTGAACCCCAACCTCCACGGCTACCTGACCATGACCATCAAGGACGCCCCGGAGATCTTCAGCGGCATCGTCGACTCCTACGAGCCCAGCGGCCCCTTCGGAGCCAAGGAAATCGGCGAGGGCAGCACCCTCCCCGTCCTAGGCGCCGTAGCCCACGCCATAGCCAACGCCACCGGCGTATGGATCAGAGACCTCCCCATCACCCCGGAGAAGATACTGCGGGCCCTCCGCGAGAAACGGACGGACGGGAAACCGATCCAGGCGGCAGGATCGCCAAGCCATGACTGAATGGCCCGACTGGTGGTCGTGGGAGTTGGAGCTATCTCCGCACGTGATGAAGCGGATGACGGACCGACGTTTCAATGAGGCCGATCTTCGCTTGATGTTGGAGGATGCTTCCGACTATCATCAGAATGCTGAGCCTGGGCGCTGGGTCGTGGAAACACACCACGCTGACCGGGCCTGGGAGGTCATTGTTGAACCCGTTCCCCAGGAGACGGTGCTGGTCGTTGTGACCGCCTATCCGCTCGGGCAGTCGAGACAAGAGCGATGAAACAACGATACTTGGAGATCACCTTCCGCAACGGTAAGCCCCTGGCCGCGTACCTGTACCTCCCCAGGAACCCGGGCGACGTGAGCGTCCGTACGGAACGCCACGGCGACGGATTGCTGATCGACTTTGCCGCCGACGGCCGAGCCATCGGCATCGAAATCACCGCCCCCGGCAAGCTATCGCTGCAGACCTTGAACCGGGCCCTGATTGCCGTGAACCAGGCCCCCGCAACAGCCGACGAACTGGGGCCGCTCGCCGCCGCGTAGCACAACAGGGACTGGAGGCCGCGCGGTTGCTGGATATGCCCGTCAATATACGGTATTGTATTGATCCGGAGGCCGACCGCCCACACATCCTCGACCGCGGTGTCGCCAAGCACGAAGTCGAGGAAGTGCTGGCCCGCCCCGGCGAGGACCGTCCACGGCGCGAAGGTACTCGCGTCGCCCTTGGCCGGACCCGTAGGGGCCGGCTCCTCAGAGTGGTTTACGTTCCCGAGCCGGGACCGGACGGCATATTCGTCATCACGGCCTATGACCTGAAAGGCAAACCGCTCCGGGCTTTCATACGGCCTATGCGCCGGAGGCGAACATGAAGTCCAACCGATTCCCCGAAGGCTGGGACGAGCAAAGGGTCCGCAAGGTCCTGGCCCACCACGAAGGACAGACCGAGGACGAAGCAGTAGCCGAAGATGAGGCCGCCTACGAAGACCAGGCGCAAACATTCATCGAGGTCCCCGTCGAGCTGGTCCCGGCCGTCCGCGATCTCATCGCCCGGCACGAGCGCTGACCAAGACGCCCCCGGGGATTCTCCGCGGCATCCCCGAATCGTAGGAGCCCGGCGGCCCCTTCGGAGCCAAGGAAATCGGCGAGGGCAGCACCCTCCCCGTCCTGGGCGCCGTCGCCCACGCCATAGCCAACGCCACCGGAGTATGGATCAAAGACCTCCCCATCACCCCGGAGAAGATCCTGAAGGCACTTAACGCGAGGCAGCAACCGGATCAGTCCACGGGAGCCTAAGCTGCGAGCAGGAAGGAGAAGGGAAGAAGGGGGCAGGCTTGCTTATTGCAGGAGGAAGGGCGCCAGGCTTACTTCTTGACGGCTCCGGAGGCTGCAGCAGCGCTTCATCGTGCCCAGACGCCCACGCATCGACCGCGGACGGACGCCTGTCGCGTGCTTAGCCGGCGCGTCGCCCAGCCGCCCGGCTGATCTTGACGTCGGACAGCAAAGAAGAAGCCTGACCCACTCAACCTCTCAACTCATCGACGAGGAGACCAACAGGAAGATGACCCGCATTCGGTCTACCGCTGTCATTGTTGCTGTGGTGGTGGTCTTAGCGCTGTTGTTGGTGCTTACGCGTCGCCAGGAATCCACACTGGGTGCGCCCCCGTCGAGCCAAGAGCTTTCTTGGTGCATGGAGCGGATGCAGATCAAGTTGCCGACCGACGCGCGCCCCCTCATGTTCTATTACGCGTCCGGTTTGGACGCTGTAGCATATCTGAAAGTCGAACTCAGGAAGGATGATCTGGATAGCTTTCTGGCAGCCTCTCCATTTGCAGCGGCGCAGCTAAGTGAGAGTGAGAAGGCCGTGAGCCGGGAGCGCGGCATGCCATGGTGGGACGTCGCGACGGTAGCGCGATTCCTGTCCGGAATGGCCCAGTTGCCTGACGCACGGCGGTTGTATATTCTTGTGAACCTGGATCAGCCTGACACGTGTACGGTGTACCTGAATTGGTGGGAGACGTGACGTCGAGCCGTGCCCAGTTTAACCAGGCACGCGGCCGACGGAGGAACCGCCTGTCACGTGCTCGACGGCAGCGTCGCCCGGCTGCCCGCCTGAAGCTGGGATCGGGCGGCAAGAAGTAAGCCTGACCCCCCTACTCGCCCCCGTACCCGCATGATGCCAACTGACGGGAGAAGCGTTGGCCGGCTTTGCCGATCAGCAAGGAAAAGGTAGTGCGACGTGTCAGCAATCGAAGGTATTGAACGCGGGCTCGCCACACGTGGGCGTCACGTGCTCGCGCAGCGGGGCGGCAAGCTTGTCAACCGCACGGTAGCCGGTTGTCTGCTCATCGCCCTGGCCGGCGCCGCCGGCGCGGGTTGTGCCGAGCCCGGCAATAGCGACAAGGAGCCCGGGCAGCGGGTGGAATGGCTGGGCAGGAAGGCCGCCCGGGTGCGGTCGATCGATCTGGCTGACGATGACTTTGCCGATCTGGAGCCGTTGGCCCGGGCCGTCGGTGACGCGCGGATAATTCTGCTCGGCGAGGCTTCCCACGGCGATGGGGCAACATTCCTGGCCAAGGGGCGGCTGATCAGGTTCCTGCACCAGCGGCTGGGCTCCGACGTGTTGGTGTGGGAATCGGGCTTCTACGAATGCGACAAGGCGGCAGAGGCCCTCGCGGCCGGTGTGTCCTGGCGCGAAGCGTTCGGAAAGGCCGTGCTACCGATCTGGGCGAACAGCGAGCAGTGCCGACCGGTGATGGAATACGTCCAGGCTACGCAGCAGACCGATCGGCCGATCACCCTGGCTGGCCTGGGCTGGTACGTCTCCGACCAGACGAAGCTGTTCGACGACCTGATCGCCTTCTTCGAGGCCGTCGACCCAACCTGGCCCTCGCCCGACCAGCGGCAAGCGCTGGCCTCAATCCAAACGATGCTGGATACGCGCGGCGACCGCTCGCGCCCGCCAAAGCCCATCGAGCCGCCTGAACTCGTTCAACTGCGGGCCCTGGCCGACCTGCTCGATCGCGATTCGGCTGGCAGGGTGAGCGCCATGCACGGCCGGCGCCGGATCGGGTTCATGCGGCGGGTCCTGGAGAACCTCGAGGCCTACGTCGTCTACCTCAACAGCCCGCCAACCAGGGGCGGCGCCGACGACAACCCCCTGGGCATGATCGAGGGCCACAACGCCGTCTTCCTGGCGAGCGAGTACTTCCCGAACCGCAAGCTGATCGTCTGGGCCCACAACGGGCACTTGACGCGCGGCTCGTCCCAGATCGAGGAGCTCGAATCCAAGTTCCGGATCAATCAGACCATCGCCGCCGGCCAGCACATCCACAACGACCTGGGCGACGGTGTCTACAGCATCATGTTCATCACGCACAACGGGCAGACGGGCCTGTGGTGGAACGAGCCGGCCGAGCTGCCCGCTCCACCGGTGGGAAGCCTCGAGGACCTGATGCACCGGGTCGGCCTGGAGCACGGCTTCGTCGACCTGCGTTCCCTGCCCCGGGACCACTGGCTGCGCAGCCGGCTGATCGCCCACCCCCTCGCCCACCGTCCGATGCGGGCCGACTGGAGCCGCGTGTACGACGGCGTGTTCTTCATCGACACCATGAGCCCCAGCACCTCGGCGGACCCCGATGACTGACCCGTGTCAGCCGCCGAACGGCGGCTTTGCCCACACCGCAGTCTCTGGTAAGTTGGCGCCCGGCGGCTTACCGAATGGTTGGGCACCTACCAGAATAGGACAAGGCGAGTGACCATCGACGTGACCGACGACTTCGGGCCGTTTGACGGGCGGGTGTGGATCAACTGCTCGCATCAGGGGCCGTTGCCGCGCGTGGCCCGGGAGGCGGCGGCCGAGGCCGTCGCCATCAAGACCGCGCCCCACCGCCTGGCGAACTCGTCGTTGTTCAGCGACGTCCCGTAACGCCTGCGCAGCACCCTCGGCCGCCGCATCGACGTACTGGCGAACTTCTAGTCCAGACTCCGCCCGCCTTATCGAGTTGGCATGATCCGGCCGCAGGCGTTAGAGTGCCGGCCTTGACGGCGCGCGAGTACCACTATGAAGCTCACTGTCATTCGCCCAAAGGAGGTCGCCATCTGCTCGGCCATCGGAGCGGCCGGCGCTCTGATCTTCCTCTTCGCCTTCCCCAAGGGCGCGATCAGCACGCTGATGCACGCGGTCCTGCACCTTCCCGGCCCCGGTGCCGGCATCGCCCTGATCATCGGCCCCATTGTCATATTCGTGGCACTCCTCGCGTCCCTGCTCACCCGGGGTACCGGCGGCGCGCTGATCGCCTCGTTGACCTTCGCCGTGGCCAGCGCACTTGTCGCAGCGATCTTCGCGATCCCCACCAACCCCAAGGGTGCATTCGGCAGCGCCATCTTCATAGCGGCCGTCGCCCTGGCCGGCATTACCGCGGAGGCCGTCATGCATCTCGGCAAGAGCGCAAAGGGCAGACGGCGCTGCCTGCTCGCCGGCGCCCTGGCCAACACCGTGCTCCTCGTTTTCTACTGGATCGCGATCTTCCCGCGCACCTACAAGCCGGTCGCCTGGCACGACGTCCCCCTTCTGACGGCCCTTGCCCTTGCGGCCGGGCTCCTCTTTGGGTATATCGCCTGGGTGGTGTACGGGTTCCTTTCGAGGACCTTCGCCCTCAAGGAGAAGCGCTAGACCATGTGCGGTCCCCCGGACTTCGCAGCCCTCGAAACGTGCGTCATCCGCCTGGCCGAGCTCTCCGCCGCCGGCCTGGGCACCTACGCCGTCTGCCAGACGGCCGCCATGTGTCGCGGTTTCGCTTCCGGGCGAGGCAAGCGGCAAAAGAAAACCTCACCGCATCCCCCCGCCCGCCCCGTCGCGGAGGGCCCCAATGACCACCTCGACACGTGAAGATCTTCTGGACCGCTGCGTCGACTTCCACGGCCACCTCTGCCTCGGACAAGTACTGGGCGTTCGCCTCGCACTCAAGGGCATGGAACTGATCGGCACCCGCGACCCCCGTCAGATGATCGTCTTCATCGAGAACGACCGCTGCATCGCCGACGCGATCCAGAGCGTCACCGGAACGCGCATCGGCCGGCGAAGCGCCAAGCTGATCAACTACGGCAAGATGGCCGCCACCTTCATCAACACCGAAACCAGCCAAACCTACCGCGTGAACGTCCGCCAGGTAGACCCCGACGCCAGGCATGCCAAAGACGCCATCCGGCGCGTGCTTCACGTCCCTGACGCTGAGTTGCTCGCCTGGAAGAAGGTGACCGTATCACTCAAGCCGGAGGACCTGCCGGGAAAGCCCCTCCGCACCGTGCACTGCGCCCGCTGCGACGAAAGAATCTTCGACGGCCGGGACGTCCAGGCCGACGAGGGGCCGCTGTGCCTCTCCTGCGCACACGGCGCCTACTATCAGATCGTGGATACGAACGAGTGAAACTCATCGATGATTTGCTCGACGGCGTTGCCCACCTCGACTGCCCGGTGAAACGCGTATGCGTCGGCCTCCACTGGACCATCGTCGAGAGCAGATACACCGGCATGGCCCACACCTACAAGACCGGTGACAAGGTCGAACTCGAATCGTCCGGCAACCTGGTTGGCACAAGCGCGGCCGCACTCGCTCAGCGCCTCAGGAGTTGGCAACCGCTCGAAGCAAGCCTTGGCCTGGCGGCGCTGAACTCACTCATCGAGCCGGTCGGTGAACCGGGCAACGTGTTCGAGCACGTCCTCGGCCTGGTTCCGGGCAAAACCGTTACGGTCATCGGCCGATTCCCGTCCAACGACCAGATCGCCCGGACCGCGGGGCGCGTCTACTTCCTCGAAATGGAACCCGAGCATGGCGAGCTTCCTTCTCATGCCTGCGAGGAGGTCATCCCCGAGTCCAACGTCGTGGTGATCACCGCCACCGCCCTGATCAACAAGACGCTGCCGCGCCTGCTCGAACTCGCCCGGCAAGCCACGGCCGTCGTCCTCGGCCCGAGCACGCCGATGAACGACGTGCTCTTCCGTCACGGGGCCGACATCCTCGCCGGCGTTCGGGTCGCCGACACCCACGCGCTCATCAGCAGCGTCATGCAGGGAGTCAAGAAGCACAAGAAGCTGGCCGGCATCGAGTCGATCACCAGGCTGGCACCCGACCGGTGACACGGTCGGACCCGAATGACGCGGGTTCACGCGCCGAGGAATCTCTGGTACGTTGGGCGCAGACATCTCGGCGTACGGTGGAGGCTTGCTGATGGCTGAAGCGAAGGAAGTCAAGATCAAGCAGCTTGCCGCGGCCAAGACGATGCGCAAGCTCATGGCCGATCACTTCTACGAACTGGATCACGCCGCCAAGGAGGGCCGGCCCAAGGTGGCCTGGTGCACCAGCGTGGGGCCGGCCGAACTACTCCGGGCCATGGGCTTTGTGGTGTACTTTCCGGAGAACCACGGGGCCATGCTCGGTGCCACTCGCATGGCAACGGAGACGATCCCCGCCGCCAACGCCATCGGCTACTCGCCGGAGGTCTGCTCGTACATGACCAGCGACCTCGGGGCGTTCCTGCAGAAGCGCACGCCGCTGAGCGACGCCTACGAGGGCATCGAGTCGGTCCCCAAGCCCGACGTGCTGGTCTACAACACCAACCAGTGCCGTGACGTGCAGGACTGGTTCGCGTGGTACGGCCGGCACTGGTCGCGGCCGGTGCTGGGCATCGAGTGCTACCGCGGCGTCGGCGAGGTGACCGGGGTGCACGTGGCCGGCATCGCCGGGCAGATCAAGGCCCTGGTCGGGCCGCTGGAGGAGATCGCCGGGCGGAAGTTCGACCTGGACCGGTTGCGCGAGGCCGTGCGTCTTTCGCGGGAATGCTCGGACCTGTGGAAGGAGGTGCTGGAGACGGCCGCGGCCAAGCCGTCGCCGCTGACCTTCTTCGACAGTGTCATCCACATGGCACCGGCCGTGGTGATGCGCGGGACGCAGACGGCCGTGGACTACTACAGGAACGAGCTGCTCCCGGAGCTGAAGGCCCGGATGGCGGACGGCGTGGCGGCCGTCGAGGGCGAGCGCCTCCGCCTGTACTGGGAGGGCATGCCCATCTGGGGGCGGCTGCGCGACCTGGCCACGCAGTTTCTGGAGCTGCAAGCCTGCGTGGTGGCCAGCACGTACGCCAACTCGTGGATCTTCACGGCCCTGGATGCCGACGATCCGTTCGAGTCGATGGCCCGGGCCTACACCGAGCTGTTTATCGTCCGGTCCGATCCGTGCAAGGAGCGGTACCTGGAGGAGATGATCAGGACGTTCGGCCTGGACGGGGTCGTCTTCCACGACTCGAAGACGTGCCCGAACAACACGAACTGCCGGCATGGCATGCCCGAACGGCTCCGCGAGCGGCTGGGCGTCCCGTCGATCACCATCGCCGGCGACCTGAACGACCTGCGTTGCTACTCCGACGAACAGACCCGAACGCAGATCGAGGCCTTCGCCGAACAACTGGCCGGGTGAGGCCGTCTGGTGCTCGGGATGCACCTGGGCACGGTATTGCCCGGTGCCAGATATTCAGTTGTGTCATGGGACGGATTCGTCCGTGACACCTCCTTTGAATCGGGCGCACCCGTGCGTTGGGTGCCTGCCGTGCGCGTCTCGTGCCCGTGGCCTTTTTCTTGTCGGCGTCGCGGCCTCCGGTGGCGTCGGCTACGCGCATCCGCGCCTGAGGGATGCGTTCCTCTACCCCTATAACTTGGCGCCCGATCACCTTCAGGGGGTGCGGTTT
>DATKXO010000156.1:0-2325 GCA_035528995.1 Phycisphaerae bacterium
ACCAGCACCGACGTGGCCAACCGGCGGGTCTACATCGACATCGCCACCGACACCGTCTACTCCGCCAACACCCAGTACGCCGGCAACACGGTGGGCTTCAAGAAGCTCGCCCTGCGACTGGCGATCCGCAAGGCCGACCGCGAGGGCTGGCTGGCCGAGCACATGTTCGTCATGGGCGTCAAGGGCCCCGGCGGGCGGAAGACCTACTTCTGCGGGGCGTTCCCCTCCGGCTGCGGGAAGACCTCCACCGCCATGCTGCCCGGGGAGACGATCGTCGGCGACGACCTCGCCTACTTCCGCAAGGTCGCGGGGCAGTTCCGCGCCGTCAACGTCGAGAAGGGCATCTTCGGCATCATCCGCGACGTCAACGACACCGACGACCCGGTCATCCACGACGTCCTGACCCGCCCCGGCGAGGTGATCTTCTCCAACGTCCTGGTCACCGACGGCACGCCCTACTGGGTGGGCATGGGCCGGGACCTGCCCGCCGAGGGCGTCAACTACGCCGGCCGGTGGACCGCCGGCATGACCGATCCGGAGATCGGCGAGGAGATCGAGCCCAGCCACTGGAACGCCCGCTACACCGTCAGCCTGGACCGGCTGAGCAACCTGGACGAGGCCCTGAACGACCCGGCCGGCGTGCCGGTCGGCGGGATCATCTACGGCGGGCGCGACAGCGACACGGCCGTCCCGGTGACCGAGAGCTTCGACTGGGTGCACGGGATCGTGACGATCGGGGCGTCGCTGGAGAGCGAGACGACCGCCACGGTCGTCGGGGACGCGGGCGTGCGGAAGTTCGACCTGATGAGCATCCTGCAGTTCGTCGCCATCCCGATCGGCAAGTACATCGACAACAACCTCACCTTCGTCGAGGGCCTGGCATCGGCGCCGAAGGTGTTCGGCACCAATTACTTCATCAAGGGCGAGGACGGGCGGTATCTCAACGGCATGCGCGACAAGCACGTGTGGGTCAAGTGGGCGGAACTCCGCGTCCACGGCGACGTCGACGCCATCGCCACCCCCGTCGGCCTGATCCCCCGGTACGAGGACCTGAAGCGCCTGTTCAAGGAGGTCCTCGGCAAGGACTACGCCAAGGCGGACTACGTGGAGCAGTTTACGATCCGCATCCCCGAGAACCTCGCCAAGCTCGACCGGATCGAGAAGATCTACCGAGAGATCAAGGAGACGCCCAAGGCCGTCCTCGACACCCTCGCCGCCCAACGCGAGCGACTGGTCGCCCTCCGGAAGGAAAAGGGTGACTACGTGGCGCCGACGGAACTGTAACCACAATTGACGTGAAGCGTTAAAGCCCACGGATCGCCATCCGTGGGCTTTACTCTGCGCGGGAAACGTTGACCGGGGCGCAGGTCGCGTCTATCTTCTCCCCTCAACAGGAGAAGACCATGACCAAGTCGACCCGAAGGTCCGTTTCGTCCGCCGCCGCCGACCGGGTCGTGACGCGGTTGGTGCGGTTCCAGGTCGAGGTGCCCAGTTGGGGATTCGCCGACACCGGCACGCGGTTCGGTAAGTTCGCCCAGGACGCCGCCGCCATCGACCTGCCCGACAAGCTCGCCGACGCCGGGTGCGTCCAGCGGTTCACCGGCATCACACCCACGGTGGCCGTGCACGTGCTGTGGGATTTCCCCGACGGCTTCGACCCCGCCGTCGTCAAGCTGGCCCGCTCCCACGGGGTGAGGATCGGCGCGATCAACCCCAACCTCTTCCAGGATCAGTGCTACAAGTTCGGCTCGGTCTGCAACGCCGACCCCGCCATCCGCCGCCGGGCGGTGCGGCACATGCTCGAATCGGTCGAGATCGGCAGGCAGACGAAGAGCCGGCACCTGTCGCTGTGGTTCGCCGACGGGGCCAACTACCCCGGGCAGGCGGACGTGCGAAGGCGCAAGAGGTGGGCCACGACCGCTCTCCAAAAAGTCCACGCCGCCATGCCGCGGGCGATGACCATGCTCGTCGAGTACAAGCCCTTCGAGCCGGCGACCTACTTTACGGACTTCTTCGACTGGGGCAGCAGCTACATCTTCGCCCGATCGGCCGGGGCCGGGGCCAAGGTGCTGGTCGACACCGGCCACCACCTGCCCGGGTGCAACGTCGAGCAGATCGTCGCCTGGCTGATCGACGAGAAGATGCTCGGGGGGTTCCACTTCAACGACCGCAAGTACGCCGACGACGACCTGACCGTCGGCAGCATCGACCCGTACCAGGCCTTCCGCATCTTCAACGAGATCGTCGCGGACGAATGCCAGACGGGCCGGGACCTGGACATCGCCTACATGATCGACCAGTCGCACAACATCAAGCCGAAGGTCC
>DATKXO010000157.1:0-2980 GCA_035528995.1 Phycisphaerae bacterium
CCCAGTAGTGGTTGCTGGCCAGGTTGGCCTCGCCATCCGGCCCGGCGTTGTGGATCAGGGCCGGGAAGCTGCTCGGCCCGGGCACGACGAAGTAGTACCGCCCCCGCCGCTGGACCCACACCTTGTCGCCCGTGCGGTAGCCGTGCGACTGCCCGGTCGGGCCGATCACGAGCACGTCGGCATACTCGATGTCGGCGGAGTCGGCGTCTTGAAGGTCGGCCAAGGTCGCCCCGGCGAACGCCACGTCGTCCGGGTCGCCGGAGATCGCCTGCCGCCGCACGGTGACGGCCAGGAGCCCCGCCCCGCCGGCGTTGTCCTCCTTGATCGACGCGCCATCCGCCTCCTTGATGACCGTCGCAATGAACGGCAGATCGTCGGCGATGTACCAGCAGCGTCCGTCCCTGCCGGTGATGACGGCAACGAACTCGCCGACGGCGACGTGATAGGCGGCCTGGTCGTGTCGCGCGGGGAATGGCAGCGCGGACAGCAGAGAGGGCTCTGGGGCGGACCAGGCCGGGGCTATCGCGCCGGCCGCCGGCGTGTTGTTCGTGCCCCACGCCTGCGAGACGCGGACCACGTCGATTCCCTGGACTACGCCGAGCGTCGGGTGTGTGCTGCCCCCGTACTCGCCGACCACCTCGCCGACCCAGCCGTCAAACGTGCCGGACAGGCTGCTGGCCGGCACCTCGCGGTCGAATGGGCTGGCCGGCCGCTGGTCGGCGGTAGTCGTGCCCGAGGGGTCGCCATACATGGCCGTCGGAGTGTCCACCGGCTGGTCCTGCATGGGTGTCTCATGCACCTTAGTGTCCAGTCGGGCGCCGGTGGTGATGATGAGCTTGCCGTCGTCTTCGGGGACTTGACTTGATCGGCGTTTCGCCATGCTATCGCTCCAACGCGGGTTCGCCGGCGGGGATGCCGTGCTGGGTCAGGAGCCTGCTGGTCGCCTTGGGGACGCCCGGATACCCGGCCTGCTGCATCATCCGCATGACGCGGGTGTACTCGGTGGCGAGCTGCTGGGCGAGTGCGTTGTCGTTGACCTGGAGCGCCCGGTTGAGCTGGGCGCGGAGGACACGCGCCCGCTCTCGTAGTTCGAGCCACTCGCCAACCCGCCCGCGGGCTGCGGACACCGGCTGAATGGCCCCGCCGAGAAGCGTTCGCTGGACCTTCGTGGCGGCCCCCGGCATGTCCCACGCCACCCGGGCGGCCTCGCGGAGCGGCCTGACGGACAGGAGGTTGTCCAGGGGCGTGCCAGACCGACCAAGCACGGCGGACGGGGCCTTCGTGACCATCTCGGCGAGCGTCATCGGTTCGAGCGGCTGTCGGCGGAACATATCGACGCCCGACGCCATCTCGACGGCGAACTTCATTCCCGGTCGCATCTGCTCGACCAGCGCCTTCATCCCCTCCTGGGGCGAGGACGCGGCGGCGAAGAGCTTGATGATCTCCTGGAAGGGGAGCCATGACGCCAGCAGGAACACGTTGCCCTGCTCGGCGTCGCCGCTGATCTGCATGGCCTGCGCTTCCCGCATCCACTCGGGCCGGAGCTCGCCGGGTACGGTCTGCCCGCCGGTGCGTGCCGTCTCGAATGCGTGGCTGAACTTGCTGGCCCCGGCCATCCACGCGGGCTTGTTGGGCAGGAAGTGCGTGAGCTGGAGGGCAGCGTTCTTCCGGGTGTTCCCCGTGAAGATTGTCCGCCCATCGTGCTCCATCATCCAGGTGCCGTTCTTGGTCACCGGGCACCAGACCGTGCCCCGGTAGTGCTCGTGCGTGAGCGCCCCGGCGACCCTCATCCATTGGCGTTCCTTGCTGATGTAGCATGTCTTGGTGTCGCCGCTGTCGGCTGGGCCTGGCGTGTTCGCGGTGCGACCGAGTAGGACAGAGAGTATCTGGAATGCTTCAAGGACGGGGCCTGCCTTCTGGGTGAAGCTCGTTCCCGCTCGCTCATGCACCGACCCCTCGGCGGCCATCATGGCGTCCCACATCGCCTCTGCCGCCTTGCGGGAGAGTCTCGTCACAATCCCTGGAAGCCGCGACTTGGACGGGCAGGCGGCGTATATCCGCTTGGCGGCTGGCGTCTTGAGTCGGAACATGATTGTCGCGCTGCGGGCATCTGGCGTTTCGCCGCTCAACTCGTCGGCCAAGAGTTTGCGAATCCCAGAGAGGAACCGCTCCTTCTTCTGGTAGATCACGGCCTCGACGTACTTGCCCTTGCGGAGCCGCATGTGTCCGTCCGTCACGATCCACCCGAGAATAGCCGCGTCCCGTGGCGTCAGGGTGCTTTCTGTGGGGAACCTATACGGGGCCGTCTTGGGGATTCGGTGGGAACTCTTGAGCTGATAGCCCCGGACCATCTTCCTCTTGCTGCCAGTATCCATGCCGTCGTGCGTGGTCCTGTACCATACCGGCCATCGGTGGTCCGGTGTGAAGGTGAACCTCGCCTTTGAGTTGCCGAGCACCAGAACGGTGCCGTCGTACCAGAAGGTCGCGATCTCTGTGACCGGCTGCCACTCGGAACAATCCTTCTCGACGTTGTAGGTCAGCACATCCTCGCCGATATTCAGTTCGCCATGCTCTTTCCAGCCCCGCCGGGTGAGAATGCGATGGTCGGTCGGGACGCACCACGAAAACCAAGGAAAGACCCTGCGCCCGACCTCGCGCTCGAACTTCGACAGGTCGGTCAGGTCGGGCATGGCCTGGATCGTCTTGGTCGCCGCCTGCTGGACGTCCATCCCATCGTCGAGGAACGAGAGGAACGTCGCCGACTTCATCGTGGACTCGACCTCGTTGTTGAAGATCCACCACTTCGAGTACGCGGCCTTCAGGCGGCTCTTGGTCTGGGCGAACATGTTGGGGTCGGCGGCCTGGGAGAGCACGCCCGAGTTGACGAAGTTGAACCGCCTGAGCTGGTCGGCGAACTGCGTGGCCGCGACCTGCTGCCCGCTGATCATGACCGTGCCACTGACGGGCTTGCCGGCGATGA
>DATKXO010000158.1:0-6372 GCA_035528995.1 Phycisphaerae bacterium
ATAGCGTCAGCGTGTCGTGGCTGATCGGCACGGCTACTGACAGAAGGCCCAGAAGTTTGCGGAGCCCGCGTGCGCCGTCGCGCAAGTGGTGGCCGAGCCGTCACCGCCCATCACGTCGGAGTCGATGCAGGTCAGTCCGCCACCGGCCAGCGCACAAATCTCGGTGCCAGTGTCGAAGATCGCCGCCCCAGCAGCGTCCGAGACGCCCCAGAACATCGGCCCCCAGTTCGCGCTGCCGCTGCTCGTGATGATGGCCTCGCCGTCAGTCTCGGACGTCGGGAAGGTGTCCGTGCGGATGCGGAATACCTCGTTCGTCTGATCGCGAAATAGATGGTCGCCCGTCGATGACGTGCCAATCATAATATGGCCGTTGTCCCACCCGCCGCCATCCAGTCGGAAGTTGCCTCTACGCGATGGCTGGGCACATCCGACGGGGCAGGATTGCGCGTCGATGCGCAATGCGTCCGTGCCACCGCCCATGCCCAGCAGCGTCTCGATGATAATTCCGGCCTGCAGGTCGATGGTCGTTCCGCTGGGCTCTGCGGTGGGCGTCCTGATGACGATGCCGTGGAGGCCGGGGATAGAGCCCGCGTCCACGTCCAAGTCCATGTTGATCTCCAGTCCGTGGATCTCACCGGAATCAACCCCGGTACCGGACGTGTCCGTCGTGATCGTGATGCCGTTGTAGGCCGCATCGGCCACATACCCAGCGTCGTCGTCGGGGCGTGCGTAGGCTTGCAGGAAGTAAGCCTCGTTCGCGCGAATGATGCCGCTGGTATTCATGTCGGGCGCGAGCACCGTGCCAGCGCCCACCGTCAGCGCCTCTCCCGCGTTCGTGCCGGCCGTGATCGTGTCGAAGGTCGAAGCGCCGGTGCCGCCGTCGGCCTCAGCCGGCAAGAGGCGCGGGTTGCCATGCGCTGCCGATCCCAGCAACAGCACTACCAGAGCGAGTACGCGAGCCGCGGCACTCATTTGCAGAAGTACCCAAGCCGGGGCGTCTCGCCACCGCCCGGTGGCGTATTGACCACAACCCGGAGGATGGAGCCGCAAATCTCTTGCGCTCCGCTATTGGCTGACGTCATCGGCGTAGTGAAGTAGTCGCCGCACTCGTTCGCTGAGGGAGACGCCGGTGTCGAGGAGCAGGTCTGGATGTCCACGTCCGCGGCCCCACCAGACGCCGCCGAGGTATCGGCGTTCCACGTCACATAGCTCTCGGAGCACGAGCACTGATCCGTGGCGAGGAATCCGCTCGTGACGGCAAAGTCCTCTATCCATGCCGTAGTGCCGGACTTGACACCCTCCCGGACCGTCGTCCCGCCGGGGGTCGTGACCCAATCTCCGGCCCATGCGGGCAGGCACAGCAAGACCCCAACCGCTGCGGCCGTAACCGCGCGTGAGTAGCGCATATCTCGCTCTCCATTGGGACCTGTGGTGCTAGCGCGAGGGTATCAGACTTCCGTCATCGTTTCGTGCGGTCCAGGACAGATCGAGCCGCCCACCCTCGGGGGTGACGCACCCCAGGAGGCGAGCACCATCCAAGAGCTTCCGGGTCGCGGCAGAGACGCAGCCCTCGCAGATCGAGAGCTCGGGGCTCGACTCGACCGCCTTGCGCTGGGCCCCGTCCGCGTCGGTCGGGTAGTAAGTCGTGAGCACCGGATACTTAACCCCCGGCGCCTCGCAGCCGGCCACGTCGCACACGGTCAGAGCCCCAGGCCGTGCAGGCTGAACCCCACGCCCGCGATCGCGTCCACCGTCCCGGGCGCCACCACGGAGAGGATGTCCCCGGGCGCAAACGCCTCGTCCCCGCTCATGGCGAAGGTCGCCACGGCCACAGTGTTGGCGAAGGTCATCGTCCCGAAGGCCGCGGCGCCGTTCTTTTTCAAGTCGAAGGCCACCCCCGAGCCACCAGTGGGGGCCGTGCTGGCCGTCCCCTGACTGGCCGGGAGCCCGTCCGGGAGGAGCCAGTCGCGCTCGATCGGGATCTCTACCAGCGTGCTAGAGGCCCCGATGGCCCCCGAGACGTACCACCGGAAGGGCTCAGCGACCCGTAGAGCCGAGATTTCCGATCCATCGGCCCACACGGCCGTCCATGCGCCCCGGACGAGCGTGAGCGAGTCTGAACCCCCTGTGACCTTGACCAGAGCGTCGAAGGCGCTCGTAGACGTGGCGTCCTGGACCACATAGAGCTTCGTCGCCGAGTGATCGAGGCCGGTGCTGGCCGGTAGCTCGATCGTCTCGTTGGCCCCAAGGGTCTGCCCGGAGCCCAGCTCGAGTAGGCGGGAGCGCATGGCCACCCGCTCGGCGACTACCGTGGTCCCGTCCAGGTCCAGCACCACGGCCTCGCGGCCGACGGCCAGCAGGACAGCCCGTTGGATCATCTCGTTTATGGTGCCGAAGCCGGTCACGTTCGTGCCCAGCAGCGGGGCCCCTGTCAGAGATTCGACGCCCATGGTGCTGGCCCTCCTCAGACCGTTCCGGCGATCGGGTAGCCCCGGTTGCCGTTGTTCAGCTCGTAGACCTTGACCGAGATGGCATCCCCGCGCTGGTACCCGGCCTGTTGGATCGCAGCCAGCGGGATGCGGACCTGCTCGCCGTACTGGGTCCAGTCGTCTTTCTCGCTGCCCGTGGTGTCATCCACGGTACCGGAGCCGGCCGGGACGAACGAGAAGAACTCGATCGCGTCACCCGAACCCGGGATCGTGACGCTCACCAGCTCGTAGTAGCCGGCGTTCGGTCCGTCCGGGTCGGTCTGGTAGAGCAGCTCGCCGGGTATCAGCGGCGCGAAGTCCGCCGGCTGGCCTGTCGAGCGCAGCGTGCGCCAGATACCGGCGTCCACCGTCTCGATCTGAATGTCATCGAGGAAGGTATCCACGCTCGGGCTCGGATCGTTCGAGTTGATCGCGATCCCGACGAGCCGCACCCGGGCGAACCGGGCACCGATGACGCTGCGGCTGTTGAAGGTGCGGAGGGTCCACACGTCCGCCGGCACGGGCAGCGTCTCGCTCTGCTCAGCCTTGAGCACTCCTCCAACGGTGGTAATAGGCAGCGAGAAGCTCACCCCGGCGATGCTCTGGAGGTTGGCCGGGGCGGTGATCGTGACCCGATCCCCGGGCACCACGGCCTGGTCGGCCGCGAACACGAACGTGGCCGTGGTGACGCCATCGGCAAAGGTGATGTTCCCGCGGTCGGTGCCGTTTATGCGGACGTCGAACGTCACGGCCCCACCGCTCGGGGCGCTCGTGGCCGTGGCCGTGGCCCCGGGCAGATCCTCGGGCAGCGTGAACGACGAGGTGGACTCAAGGATGTAGACCTCCAGGTCGCGGAATGCGATCTGGTACTGGAGGTCTGCGGCCGGCGCCGTGACGGTCGCGCCGTCCAGCCCAGCCGTATCGTTCTCGTCGTACTCGTCGGCGCTGGCATTGGCGAGCGTCGCGAACAGTGCCCCGTCTGCCACCGTCCAGAGCGCGGATATGCCCACTCCGTTCTTTTCGATGTTGACCGAGCACACGCCACCACTCGGAGCCGTGCCAAGAGTCATCCACGTGCCGCGAGCCTCAGCCAGCGCCGCCGTTTCTAGCAACAACCGCTTCCCGGGCGTGCTGGTGCCGAAGTTGCTCGTGCTGACCGCGCCCGCGTGGAAGCCGCTCTTGATGAACGTATTATCGAGCGCGAAGACGCCTTCCAGCGCCCCGTTCCCGCTCCCAATCCACTCGATCTCGCAGCGCAGCGGATCGCGCGTCGCGTTGAATCCCGCCTGCCGCCAGCGGACCTCCAGCATGGCGAACCCGTTGTCGAGGTCGAAGGCCGCAACGCCATCGCCCACGAGATCGAGCACGCGCTCGATGCCAGCGATCGTGTCCGAGGTCGTTCCGTCGAGCCGCAGCAGGTAGGTCCCCTCGTAGGGGGCGTGGTTCCCGACGCTCTGCCGCGGGGCCAGCGTATCGACGTCGAGCGAGGCCGGCTTGTGGCTGGGCGTCCATCCGGTCGTATCGCCCGTCTCGAAGTCGCCGTTTCCGACCGCGCCCGAAACGTGAGTCACGGTCGCCACGGTCATGTGCTCGAAGTCCACCGTGGAGGCGTCGATCTCGATCGGCTGCCGGGCGACGGCGTAGGTAGCAACCACCTGACCGGTGATCGCGTCCAGCAGCTCGATCTCAAACGGACTGCCGCCCAGCGTATCGGCATCCCAGCGCAACAGAACGTCCCCGTGCCACGGCGCCCGGTGCCCGTACAGGGCGAACGGAGCGCACGGGGCCACGTCCCGGCCACCATATGAGACGCTCAGCGCCGGAGACCGGGCACCAGTCTCGGCAGAGACCGAGGCGAAGTGGTGGACCTTCCCAATGTCATCAAGCGCCATCGAGCCGCGGCCCAGCCGATCGTCGGCGAGCACAAACAGCTCGTTATCGAAATGCCTGCCCGTTGCCCAATCCGTGCACACCAGACCGCGCAGCAGGCGCGAGAGCCGATAGATGTCGCTCCCCAGGTACTCCCAATCCCCGAAGGCCAGCACCTCGTCCCCGATGATGATGCGGTTCGCGCCGTCGATCATCTCCTGATCCGTGGCGGCCTGGAAGACGGACCCGATCTCGCGGCTCTCCACCACGATCTGGTCATAATAGAGCGCGACGGTCCCCGAGGCGTTCCCATCGCCCACGAGCACGAGCCGGTACCAGCGCGTCCCGGTCGGGGCCGTGTTGACGAACTCGAAGACCTGCCACACGTTGTCCGGGCTGCTCCGCATGGGCGACGTGTCGGAGTCGAGCAGCGAGCCCGCCCCGGTCGGGTCGCCGTCCCAATACTCGAGCCGCACACCGCCGGCATCGTTGGCTGCGGCGTTGGAATTCTGACGCCAGCTCACGACGACCTCGACCAGCGAGGCGTCGAAGTCGGCCGTAGGCACCCCGGCACTCGCCGCGTCGAGGTCCTGGAACAGCTCCGCATCGGCTACCGAGTCCACGTCGGCCCCGACGAACCACGATCCCTCCGCGGGGTTGATCGTTTCCGTGGCCCCTGCGGCGGATGCGAGCGCCTGCCAGTTGGAGTAGCCGGCGGTCAGCACCTCGGTCCAGCCGGTCAAGTCACCCGTCTCGAAGCCGGCGTTGGTGAGCGCGTGCACCACGCTCCCCCACGCGCTCCCGCTCGGGGCCGTGTTGAGACCGGCAGGCAGCAGCACGTCCACCGTATTGACGAGATCGAGCCCCGCCGGAGCGTCGGCCAGTAGCGACGCGCGGCCCCAGATCGCGATCTGGTCCGTTGCGTACCACTGCTCCCAATCCAGCAGATCGTCGGAGCGCTGCCAAGTGGCTCCCTTCCAGGTCGTATTAGGCACCAACGGCACGACGTAGAGCCCCGGCAACGGCTGCCCCTCGGTTACGGGCGGCACGTCCAGGATCTCGAAGTCAGTGATCGCGGCCCGCGTCAGGCCCGGCGGGATGAACCCGCCCAGAGCGATGCCCAGGCCAATCGACAGGATGTAGGCATCACTGTCGTTCGTGAGCGCCTGGACCTTGGTAACGTAGTTGTTCCCCAGCTCGGCGCTGCTGATGCGGACGTTGTACGTCACGCCCCGGGTGGTCAGCGTCCCCGGGTCGCCAGCGTCGAGAGCCAGGTGGCGCCGCCCGTGCTGCCAACCGATCGACCGCTCCTCGGACCACGCCCGCGCCATGCCGCGCTTCGTGACCGTCTTCGACTCGGCGCTGGTCGCGAGGATCGGAAAGCTGCTGCGCTTGTCCTGGCTCGAGAAGACGGAGTTGACGGGGTTGTTATACCGCTTCTCGATCGCTGTGTTGGGCTCCCCGTCAAGGGCGCTATCCAGATACTCGACCATGTAGCGGCGCGGGAACTCGCGCTCGGCAAGCACCTGCTCCTCGATCGGGTCGCGCGTGCCGCCGGCTTCGCCCTGTACGATCAGGTCGTCATCGGTCAGGGCAAACAGCGAGGCCGCGCCCAGCAACTTCGCCGTAGCTTTGAAGTCCGTCTCGACCCAGTAGTGCCCGGTCAGGTTCGGGAAGAACTCCGTCAGTTGTTCGACGATGCTCTTGCCCGTGCTCGCGTTCGCGATCTTGAACCCGTGGACGGGGGTGCCGTCGAGTGCGAGCACGTCCACCTGATCGGTGGCGTCCGTGTGGGCCGTTCCGTTCCACGAGCTCCTCAGCCCCGGCCCGGCCACGTCCCACTCGGGGCCCCGGACGGAAAGGGCGTGGCAGATGTCCGCCAGGTCGGCGTCCACCGGATCGCGCCGATCGAGGTATACGCGCCGGTAGTCCACGTTCCCCATGCGCAGCAGCACGCTATGGCTCGGCTCATCGTAGAAGGGCATGTCGATCGAGTCGGTGAGCCCGAGATCCGCCTCGGTGTAGTGCGCGAGGG
>DATKXO010000159.1:0-24576 GCA_035528995.1 Phycisphaerae bacterium
GCCCGCGGCGAGGTACTGGTCCTCAACGACAACTTCTGTGTTCGGGTCAGCGAGATCGTGGCCGGCGGGTCCGTGAACGCACTGGACACCTGACCACCCGCGGCGGCACGGAGGCCGCACGACGCACACCATACACCAGAGGCATGGAGGCCTGATGACCCGCTACCTGCTGATGATGATGCTTGTGGCCACTCCCGCGGTGGCCTGCGCCGACGAGCCTCCGGCCGGATCGGATGCCCAACAAGGTTCGGCTTTGCCGCCGGCGTCGAACCAGGCGGCCGCCCTGGACGCACCGGGCCAATCCGCTCATGCGGCCGACCGCGCGGGAGTGCCCAACGTCGGGCAACGCGTCCAGCCACCGTCGCCCGCTCAGGCTGCCGCGCCCGGCGGCGATGGCGCCCCAACGGCATCAACCCGGCAGCTCCAGCCGGAGACCGAACCGGCATCAGGGTCGCAACCGTCCTCGCCGCCCTTCGCGGGCGAGCCGAAGCCCGCATCCCAAACGAATTCGCAGAATGAGTCGGCTCCGGGATCGGCGCTGCTGCGCCCCTCGCACCCTGCGCCCGGGCAGGCCTTCCCGGCCGTCGGGAGCCATGAACCGATCCCCTGGTACCGCAACGGCTTGCTCAGCCTGGCTCTCGTGCTGGCCATTATCGGTGGCGCGGCCTACCTGGTTCGCAGGCTCGTCCCCTCCATGCGGATGTTGAACGGCGGAGCCATCGAGATCCTGGGCCGAAACCACCTGACCCCCAAGCAGAGCCTGGCCCTGGTGCACGTCGGACAGCGCGTGGTGCTGGTGGGCGTCTCGCCCGAGCGGATCAATACGCTGTGCGAGATCACCTCGCCCGAGGAGGTGGCCGAACTGCTGGTGCAGACACACGGCCGACGCTCCGCTTCCGGGCGGCAGCGGGCCACACGCTTCGATGAACTGTTGGACGATGTGGCCGACGATTTCGAGGAGCCGGATCGGAACCTCAACGAGACGGTTCCCGGCCGATCCGAAGCATTGGACCGCGCCAAAGGGCGCGTGCGGGGATTGCTTTCGAGCCTCGAGGCCTTGCAGGAACGACGTTGAGTGGTCACCGGGTTGCGGTGATTGTTCTGCGGCCGGCGCCGCCCGCCTCGGGCGGACGCGCTTGCCGCCGGCGGGAGCGAGTGGCCCCGCCGCTGGCTTCAGATTGACAGGTGCGCTAAGGAGTGGCGCATGGTGACCGAGCAGGGATGCTCGAGGGCCCTACGCCCGTTGGCGATTGCTGCGCTGGTGGTGATCGCCTGCGCGGCGACGGTTCGGGCCCAGTCCTCGCCCCCTTCACCGACCTTCGACAACCCCTTGCAGATTCCCGACGTCCGCAGCGTACTGCCCACCGCCACCGACTCCAAGGGCGTCAGCGCCACGCTCCAGATCCTCGTCCTGCTCACCGTCCTGACGCTGATCCCCTCCATCCTCATCATGACCACCAGCTTCGCCCGGGTCCTCATCGTGCTGGCTCTGTTGCGCCAGGCCATGGCCACACCCCAACTGCCGCCCGGGCAGGTGCTGCTCGGCCTGTCCCTGTTCGTCACCATGCTGGTCATGGCCCCCACCTGGCAGAAGATCAACGACCAGGCCCTGACGCCCTATCTCAACAACGAAGTGTCCCAGGGCGCGGCCTTGGACAACGGGCTGACCCACCTCAAGGGCTTCATGTACCGCCAGATCCAGCAGTCCGACAACCTCGAGGACATCTACCTGTTCCTGGAATACAAGCTCGGCCGGACCGTCGCGCCCGACGAAGTGGTCACCGTGGACCAGGTCCCGGCCACCGTGCTGATACCGGCCTTCATGCTCAGCGAACTCAAGACCGCGTTTGTCATGGGCTTTCGCATCTACCTGCCGTTTCTGGTGATCGACATGGTGATCGCCTCGATCCTGATCTCCATGGGCATGATGATGTTGCCTCCCGTGCTGATCTCCCTGCCCTTCAAGATCATGTTGTTCGTGTTGGCTGATGGATGGCATCTGATTGTGCAGACGCTGCTGTACAGCTTCGTCTGACGGCCTGTGAAAGGAGACCTCCATGGAACTCGGTCAGGCGTTGGATCTGGGACGCGGCGCCTTCTTCATGGCCCTGGCGACCTCGGCTCCCATCCTGCTGATCGGCTTGGCCGTGGGTCTGGTGATCTCGGTTTTTCAATCGGTCACCCAGTTGCAGGAGCAGACGCTGACCTTCGTGCCCAAGATCGCCGCCATGGTTCTGGCGGCCTCGTACTTCATCCCCTGGATCGCCGCCCGCATGTTGACCTACACCCAGGAAATGTTCGGGGCGGTGCCGGGGCTGATGGGTGGATGATGTCCCATGCGGCTTGTGGAGTTTGGAATGCGCAGTAGGCGGATGGGCGGCAACGGCGCGCCGAGCGCCCGGACGCCGCAATCGGCAATCCGCGTTCCGCATCCCGCGGCCCGCATTTTGGAGCGTCCCTGTTGCCCTGGTCGCTGTTGAATCTGCATCTGCTGCTGCCCGGCTTCGCCCTGGTGCTCTTCCGCGTGGCCGGGTTGACCTTGACTGCGCCCATGCTCAGCAGTCAGGCCATCCCCGCACGCTTCCGAATCGGCTTCGCCCTGACGACCGCCGCCGTCATGTTCCCCCTGGTCTCGCCCACCATCCCGGCCGACATCTCCCTGACCACCGCCCTGGTCGGCGTCGTCGGAGAGATGACCATCGGCCTGGTCATCGGACTGAGCGTGACCCTGGTGCTCATCGGCGTGCAGGTCGCCGGCATGCTCATCGGACAACAGGCGGGCATCGCTTTGGCCTCGGTCGTCGACCCCAGCCAGGGCACGGAGAGCACGGTCGTCGGCCAGATCTACGTGATCGTCACCACGCTCATCTTCCTGGGCATCGGTGGCCACCGCATGATGATCGCCGCTCTGTTGGACACCTTCGCCGTCGTGCCCGTGCTCGGGTTCTCCTTCGACCCTTCCATGATGGACATGATCGGCGACTTGCTGTCGGCCGCGTTCATTCTGGCCGTCAAGCTCTTCGCCCCCGTGCTCATCGCCCTGCTGCTGGCCTCCATCGTGTTGGGCTTTCTGGGCCGCACCATCCCGCAGCTCAACATCCTCTCCGTCGGCTTCGCGGTCCGCAGCCTGGCCGCATTGACCGTTGCCGCCCTGGCCCTGGCGGCCTCGCAGGACGTGCTCGTCGAGGCCCTCATCAATTGTCTGCAGAGCATACGGACCGCCTTCGGGCTCGGACCGCTGAGCGTCTAGGAGTGCTGTGACCCATGGCCGAGGACAAGGATGCCAAGACCGAGCCCCCCACCCAGCGCCGGCGAACCGAGGCGCGCAACAACGGGCAGGTCGCCCACAGTCAGGACCTGGCCGCCGCCGTCCTGCTCGTCGGGTCCCTGGTTATCCTCCGCTTCATCGGGGCCGACATCTGGAACCGGCTCCTGTCGGTCTACCGCGCCGCCCTCGCCGCCGACGGAGCCTCCGACCGCGACCAGCTTATCCCGCTGGCCGCCGCATCGGCCGTCGAGACCTTCAGGATGGTGGGCCCCTTCATGGGGCTCATGGTGGTCCTCACCCTTATAGCCTTGTACGCCCAGGTCGGGCTGCTCTGGACCCTCAAGCCGCTAACACCCAACATCAAGAAGCTCAACCCCATCACGGGGTTCGGGCGGATCTTCTCGGCCCGGTCGGTGGTGCAGCTCGTCCAGAACATCGCCAAGCTCACCGTTGTCCTCGCCGTGGTCTACCTCGTGGTCAAGGGCCAGCTCGACGAGATCGTCTTCGCCCTCTCTTTGGACTTTGTGGCCATCATGGGCCTGGCGGCCCACCTGGCCTTCCGCCTGGGCATCACCCTGGGGATCGTCCTGCTGATGCTGGCCCTGTTCGACTTCGCCTATCAGCGCTACCGCCACGAGAAGGACCTGAAAATGACCAAGGAGGAGGTCAAGGACGAGCTCCGCAGCATGGAGGGCGATCCCGTCGTCAAACGCCGCCGCCGCGAGGTCCAGATGCAGTTGGCCCTCCAACGACTGCGCCAGGCCGTGCCCCAGGCCGACGTCGTGGTCACCAACCCCACCCACGTGGCCGTGGTCATTCGCTACGACGCCGAGAGCATGGCCGCCCCAAAGGTGACCGCCAAGGGAGCCGACTACATGGCCCTGCGCATCCGCCAGTTCGCTGCGGCCGCCGGCGTTCCCATCCTGGAACGACCGCCTCTGGCCCGAATGCTCTACGAGGGCGTGGAGGTCGGCCAGGAGATCCCTGAGCGGTTCTACCGGGCCGTCGCCGAGATCCTGGCCTACGTCTACGAGTTGACCGGGCGGAACATGCGACCGCGGCCGGTGCCGGTGGGGTGACAGACCAATGACGAAGCGCGAATAGCGATTAGCAAATGGAGCGCCGATGGACCACAGCGGTGAGATAGACAACGCGGGTTGCGAATGTTGAGTCACAACAGACACATTCCGCATACCGCATTCGGCAATCCCCATTCGGGACGGGTGTAATGGCGCGACGACGGATCACGACGAGCAGGCTGTTGAAGTCCTCCGCGTCCTGGCGAGGGACGCTGCTGCCCGTCTTCGCCCTCTCCCTGATCCTGGTCATCCTGGTGCCGCTGCCGCCGGGGTTCATGGATCTGCTGCTGGCCACCAACATCACGCTCTCCGCCATCGTCCTGCTGACCGTCATGTACATGAACGGCCCGCTCGAGTTCTCCTCCTTCCCGTCGCTCCTGCTCTCCCTGACGCTGTTCCGCCTGGTGCTCAACATCGGCACCACCCGACTGATCCTGACCAACGCCCAGAACGGTGTCGAGGCCGCCGGAAAGGTCGTCGCCACCTTCGGGCAGTTCGTCGCCGCCGGAAACCTCATGGTCGGGGCCATCATCTTCGCCATCATCGTCATTATTCAGTTCGTGGTCATCACCAAGGGCGCCACCCGCATCGCCGAGGTGGCCGCCCGCTTTACCCTGGACGGAATGCCCGGCAAGCAGATGGCCGTCGACGCCGACCTCAACGCCGGCATCATCACCGAGCAGGAAGCCAAGCAACGCCGGGAAGAGATCACCCGAGAGTCCGACTTCTACGGGGCCATGGACGGGGCCAGCAAGTTCGTTCGCGGTGACGCCATCGCCGGCATCATCATCACCGTGGTCAACATCCTCGGCGGAATGTACGTCGGCATGGTCGAGGCCGGCATGAGCTTCGGCGAAACCCTCACCGTCTTCACCACGCTCACCATCGGTGACGGGCTCGTGTCGCAGATTCCGGCCTTCATCATCTCCGTGGGCGCCGGCATGATCGTGACCCGGTCGGCCTCCAGGAAGAACCTGGGCGAGGAACTGCTCGGACAAATAACTTCGCAGCCCATCGCCCTGGCCCTGGCCGCCGGCTTCCTGGCCGTCCTGACCCTCACGCCCCTGCCCAAGCCGCCGCTGGTGCTGCTGGCCGCCGCCTGTGCCACCATCGCCTACCTCGTCCGCCGGACCGAGCTGGCCACGGTCGCCACTCGGGTCGCCGCCGAAAGGACCAAGGCCCAACAGCCCGATAAGATCGAGAAGTACCTCAGCCCCGACCCCATGGAACTCGAAGTCGGCTACGGGCTCATCAAGCTCGTGGACCGCAAGCAGGGCGGCGACCTGCTCGACCGCATCACCAACCTGCGCCGCCAGATCGCCGGCGAACTCGGCATCGTCGTCCCGCCCGTGCGCATCCGCGACAACATCCGTCTGACGCCCAACGCCTACATGGTCAAGATCAAGGGGCTCGAAGTCGCCCACGGCGAGCTGATGGCCGGGCATCTGCTGGCCATCGACGCAGGGGCCGTCACCGAGAGGCTCCACGGCATCGAGGCCACCGAGCCCGCCTTCGGCTTGCCCGCCCTCTGGATCGAGCCCGATCACCGCCACGAGGCCGAGCATCGCAACTACACCGTCGTCGAACCAACCAGCGTTCTGGCCACCCACCTGACCGAGGTCATCAAACGGCACGCCGACGAGCTGCTCACCCGCCAGGAGGTCGGCCGCCTGATCGACAACGTCAAGGAGCGCTCGCCCAAACTGGTCGAGGAGTTGGTGCCCGAGGTCCTCAAGCCCGGCGAGATCCAGCGCGTGCTGCACAACCTGCTGCGCGAGCGCGTGCCCATCCGCGACCTCGAGACCATCCTCGAGACGCTGGGCGACTGGGTCGGCCGCACCCGCGACGCCGAAGTGCTCACCGAGTACGTCCGCAACGCGCTGGCCCGCACCATCTGCCACCAGCATCGCGGCGACAGCGGCAAGATCCTCTGCGTCACCCTCGACCCGGCCCTCGAGGATGCCATCAACGCAAAGGTGGAGCATTCCGAGCGCGGAGCCCTGCTGACCCTGCCCCCTGCCGTTCAGACGCAGATCGTCGAGGCCGTCCGACGTCAGGTCGAGGAGGCTACCACCGCCGGCATGGGCCGCGTGCCGCTGGTCCTCTGCTCGCCCCAGGTCAGGCTCTGGGTCCGGCGCATGATCGAGCCGGTCCTGCCCCAGGTCGCCGTGCTGGCCTACAACGAGATCGTCCGTGGAGTCGAGGTCGAAGCCAAGGGAATGGTGACACTCAGCGATGAAGCTTAAAACCTTCCAAGCCCGGACCATGGCCCAGGTGCTGGCCCAGGTCAAACGCGCCCTGGGACGCGACGCCGTTATCCTGCACACCCGCACCTTCACCCAGGGCGGGCTCTTCGGATGGGGCGGACACCCCGTGGTCGAGATCACGGCCGCACGCCACAACGCCGACGTGCCCGTCTACGACCCCACAGCCAAAGCGGCCGGTAAGCGCCCCGGGCAGAACGGAAACGCAGGCCGAGCCTCATCCTCCGTGGCCCCCGCCCGACCTGCACCCGACACCGTTGGGCTCGCCGCCGAGCTGGGCGACCTCAAGGAGCTGGTCCACGAGCTGGTCCGCGAGACCCGCCGCTCGCGCGACCCCGCCCTGCCCGAGGAGCTGTTCGACACCTATCTGCGACTGGTTCAGGGACGGGTCTCCGATGAAGTCGCTCGCCAGCTCATCCTGCAGGTGGCCGACGAACTCGGCGAGTCGGGGCTGCGTGATCCAGCCGCCGTGCGGCGCCGGCTGGCCGATTACGTGCAGACCATGCTCCCCACCTCCGGCCCGATTCAATTGGCCGACGGTCCCGGTCCCACGGTGATCGCCCTGGTCGGTCCGACCGGCGTCGGCAAGACCACCACCATCGCCAAGCTGGCGGCCAACTCACACCTCCGCCAGCACCGCAAGGTCGGAATGATCACCGTGGACACCTACCGCATCGCCGCCGTCGAGCAACTCCGCACCTATGCCCAGATCATCGACGTGCCCCTCGAGGTCGTCCTCACCCCCACCCAGTTGCGCGCCGCGCTTGAACGGCTCGCCGATCGGGACCTCATCTTCATCGACACGGCCGGGCGCAGCCAGAACGACGTCCTCCGCATGAACGAGCTGCGCTGTTACCTCGAGCAGGCCAAGCCCCACGAGGTCCACCTGGTGCTGGCCAGCACCGCCAGTCAGCAGGTCGTCGATCAGGTCCTGGAACGATTCGGCGACCTCGGCGTCAACCGGGTGATCTTCACCAAGCTCGACGAGGCCATCGGATTCGGCGTTATTCTGACCAGCCTTCAGACGGCCGGGGCCCAGTTGTCCTACGTCACCACCGGGCAGGACGTCCCCGACGACATCGAGGTTGGACAGGCCACCCGCGTGGCGGAACTGATTCTCGGCGAATCGCCGGATGGCGCCGCCGACCACGCACGCCCGTCGAAGATCGACCCTATCGGCGAACCGGGTCAATCGGTGGTGCCGTGATGTTGGAGACACGTGGGCAATTCCGGATGCGAGACCAGGCGGCTCGATTGCGCGAACTCGTCGCCGGGCACAAACCCTCCGCACCCGGTGGAGTCCTCGTTGCCGTCACCAGTGGCAAGGGTGGAGTCGGCAAGACCAACCTGGCCGTGAACTTGGCCATCTGCCTAGCCGCCCGCGGGTCGCGCGTCGGACTGGTCGATCTGGACCTGGGATTGGCCAACGCCGATCTGCTCCTCGATGCCCGCTGTGCCTACAACCTGTCCCACGTGATCTCCGGCCTGCGATCCATCGACCAGGTTGGTGCGACGACGGCCGGCGAGGTCTTCTTCGTGCCCGGCGTCTCCGGCGTCGATCACCTGGCCAACCTGTCTGACTTCGAGCGGCGGCACCTGATCGGCCAGATGCGTCGCCTCGCGGCGTCCAGGGACGTCGTCATCCTTGATTGTGGCGCCGGGATATCGGCCAACGTGCTCTCCTTCGCCCTGGCGTCCGACGTCTGCCTGCTGGTGACCAGCCCCGAACCGACCGCCGTCACCGACGCCTACGCCTTAATTAAAGTGATGAAGCAAAAAAACCATCCCGGGGCGATCCGGCTCGTTGTCAACCTCGCTGAGACCAGTTCCGAGGCCTCTGAAGTCCACCAGCGGATCACCTCCGTGGTCGAAAGATTTCTCAAAACCCCCATTGCCGACGGGGGTTACATGTTGCATGATACGCACGTCGAGCTGGCGGTCCGACAGCGATGCCCGTTTCTCTTGCGGTATCCCCGATGTGCTGCCAGCGCGTGCTTGACGGCCATTGCGGACAGGCTCACGGAGGGTAAGACGCCTTTACGCAGGACGCGTGGTTTGTTCCGCAGGGTCGTCGGGTTGTTTCTGTAACGGTTCCCGCTTGCGGTCGAGTGGGGACCGGCGGCGCCGGCAAGGACGCCGGTGGCCGGGCATCCGAGTGGATGTGAAATTGTGAAGGGATTCTTCCTCACATGTGAGGTACGCCGAAGGCCTTCCCTTCCACCGGTTGCCCAGAACGTGACGGCTTAGCGACAGGGATGTTGCGACCATGGTCGGCCGGTACACCGGGGCCTGCCTCGGGCTGCTTGCCTTCGCGATCACCATCGTCGCCGGGTTGTCGGTCAACAACCCCCCCATGCTCGTTTTGTCGCGGGCCGTGTGGGCGTTGGCGGCCTTCTGCGCCATCGGCCTGCTCCTCGGAGCTGTTGCCCAGGCGGTGCTCAACGAGCATCACCACCGCCGGGAGCAAGCGGTTCTGGGAGCGGCCGGCGCGGACGCGACCGCCGAAGAGGGCGGTGACGACACGCCTGACGCCGCTGAAAACGACCAGACCGAACCGACCGATGCCTGACCGGAGCGGTCGGAGTCCCGGTTTGCGTCCTCAGCGGTTGGTGCCGCCCCCCTCCGGGCTTGACGCCCGTCCCAAGAGGAGGAAGCCGCTCAAGGAGGAGCCGTGATGTTGCCCACCCAACCCAAAGCCCCCGCCGAAATGGAGCCGGTCTGGATCGAGTACAAAAAGACCAGACAAGCCGCCCTGCGAAATCGCCTCATGGAGCGATACCTGCACATCGTCAGGTACAACGCCGAGCGCATCGCCGCCAAGCTGCCCGATGAGGTCGAGAACGACGACCTCATGTCCGCCGGCATCTTCGGCCTCATGGACGCCATCGAAGCCTACGACCTGGCCCGCGGTGTCAAGTTCGAGACCTACTGCGCACCACGCATCCGGGGGGCCATCCTCGACGAACTCAGGGCCATGGATTGGGTGCCCAGGCTGGTCCGCAACCGGGCCCACAAGCTCCAGGAGGCCACCCGTGCGCTCGAGGCCGAACTCGGCCGAAGCCCGTCCGAGGAGGAGCTGGCCGGACGCATGAAGCTGCCCCGGCCTCAGTTCGACAAGCTGCTCCGCGACGCGACCGCCGTCGCCCTGGTCTCCCTTTCCCGAAAGTATTACGAGTCGGATTCCAGCCGCGACGTCCGCGAAATCGACATCCTGGAGGACAAGCGTGGCCGCGACCCGGTCAGGGAGATCCAGAAGCGCGACCTCAGGGCACTCATCACCCGAGGCCTCAATCGGGCTGAACGCCTCATCCTCATCCTCTACTACTACGAGGAGATGACCATGAAGGAGATCGGGGCCACGCTCGACCTGTCCGAGTCCCGCGTCTCCCAGATGCACTCCTCCATCCTCAATCGACTCAAGACCCAGCTCGCCCGCCGGCAGAAGGAGCTGGCTCGCTGAGGGCTCGCACGCGAATCGGCCCGCTCGGGGCTCGGATGAGCACCGGATACCAGTTCCGGGATGGCTCCGCCGATTCACGAGCCGCGAAATTCATTTCGCGCGGACTACGTCGTCCCACACACGCCCAATCGCCGGGCACCCAATCGGCATCAACGAACTGTAATGGCATGAGACTCACGCGCGAAAAGCCGCGCCCTGCCGGGCGACGCCACCCCCGCTTTTGACGTCATGTCTCACGGCGGGAACCGCCGATATCGTACACTGGAGGTGTAAACCACAGCGTCGCCCAGAGGGAGCGCAGTCATGTCCGGAATCCCGCCCGATATCGCCGGTTCCTCGTTGCAGGCCGGCTTCCAGGCCCGTGACGTCGGCCGCGTCCGCGACAACGAGCGTGTCGGGCAGGCCCACTCCACCGACAGGACCAGCAAAGCCATCGACGAGGCCGGCAGTACCGTCGAGACCGAAGACAGCGACACCGCGATCTTCGCCGACGCAGAGGGCACCGGAAGCAAGGGCCGCGACTTCGAGGAGGAACCCCTCCAGGAAGAGGAAGAGCAGAAAGACGGCCGGGACAAACGCGGCGAGTCCGACGACGGGCAGGTTCACCTGGACATCCAGGCCTGAACGACTCCGCCCGTCCCCCAAAACCTCAACCCATACTCACGAGCCGCGGGCCTTCAGCCCGCGCGGACTATGTCCTACCAGAGACGTTAAAGCCTGACGACTACGACGCCGCCTCGACCCCTGCCGCCGGCTGGTCCGCCACTCGGGCGGCCAACTGTTGCTCCAGTTGCCGCACCCGGTCGCCCAGGGCTCCGGACGGCGGCCAGTGACGCAGCGGCGCCTCCAGCATGCGTAATCCGTCGATCGGCTGATCGTGCAGCCACTCGCCGAGGTGATCCAGCAGGTCGTCCAATGCTTGACGGACGGCCGTGCCGTTGCGGCCGACACCCACGGAGGCGAGAAGCCTCGACGCAGCCTTGGCCGCCGCAATCGGCGACAGCCGCGTCATGCGCTTCAGCATCCCCGCAACCAGCGGGCTCAACCTTACCGAGGTCGCCGCCGAACGCTTCCAAAGATCGGTCACCGCACCCCAGTAGCGCGTCAAGTCGTCGATCGGAGCGGTGCAGAGCCGGTCGGTCAGTTCCCGCAGCGCGTCCGACACCAGCGTGGCGGTCAGCTCGCCGGCCGGCTCCTCCTGCGGCGCGGTCCCCGCGTATTTGTTGAGCGTCCCGATCAGCCCGTCGCAGTCCAGATCGCTCAGCTCGTCGCGCCGGGCGCAGAGCTCCCCGCACCGGTCCAGTGTCGCGGCCGAGCAATCGCCGTAGCGCCGCGAGGTGACGCCCACCAGATCGCTCCAGCGACCTTGCTCCCACCGGTGTTGAACCATTCGCCCCCAGGCGCCATCCGCCGGGGCCGGCCCGGCTTGGTCGGCGGCGGGCTCCAGCAGATCGATCTCGTGCCCGCGGAGCGACTGCCGCAACCGAACCGGGTCACCGGCCAGGGCGCTGAGTCCGAAGCCCCGAGCCAACGAATACCGCAGTCCGGCCGCGAACGACAGCCTCGCCCGCAGAGGTCCGGGCAGCCCCAGGAGCACCGCCTCGATCAACTCCGCTGCCCCAAAGTCCCCTACGATCACCGTCGGCCTGCCCGCCAGCAGGTGGTCCAGGACGCAACGCGTCCAGCCGATTCCCACCGTGCCCACGCAGTCGGAAAGCGTGCCGTAGTCCGGCCCGATGGTGGCACTCAATTCCAGCGCCGGCAATTCTGTCGGCGGCTTCAGGTCCGGCGTTCCCCCTCCGCCGGCGATCAGCGACCGAACCACGTCGAAGGGGTTGTACGCGAACGTTCCGAGGTCTTCTTCTGCCAGCACAACCGCCCGCGTGTAGATGCGTTGCCCGCCGCGGGCGCTCTGTTCCAGGCCCGCGCAGCAGGTGTAGGCCACTGCCAGACGCCCCGTCGCCAGCGGGTAGCAGGACACCCCCACGGCCTCGGGGCTGGTGTCGCACAACCCGTCGTGCGAGGGCGAACACTTGATGATCTGCTGCTTCTCCTCGGTCTTCAGCCCTCGACTGGCGGCCACCAGGCGATAACCGCTGGCGATGGCCGACCCCACCGACGTGAAGATCGCCTGGTCGCACCGGACGGCCTTGGATACTCCGGGCTGCTTGGCCGGTGTGCCCGCTGCCGACGACGGCCCGGTTACATCTGATCCAGGATCCATTGAAACGGCTCCAGGACTCCGCGCGGAGCGCCGTGCAGCGGGACCGGCACTACGTTCTCGTCCGCGCCGGTGGCGAAACCCAGTGAACCGACCACGCTGGAGGCAAAAAAAGCCACATTCTCGAAGCGGTTCTCGCAGATGTTCCACAGCCGGTTCAGGTTCGTCCGGGCGAACCCGCGAGGATCGTCGAAACACTGCGGGCAGTAATCCGCTTTGCACAGCACCACCGCGATGGGGTGCTTCACCCGCTGCCGCCGCCGCTTGGCAAACATGTCGTCCAGGTAGGTCATCAGCTTCAGGGCGAAAAAGTCCGGTCGGCTCGAACCCGCCGACGCCAGAGCCGCGTCCACCAGCACGATGGCCGCCTCCGTCTTGCCCAGCAGGTTCCGAATCACGCTGAACGTCTGCGGCACCTCGACTTCCGTCGAGAGCGCCTCGCCGGCCATGTCCGGCATGACCAGGTCCACCCAGGCGTCGCTTCCCGACTTGCGGCAGACCTGGTAGTAAGCCCAGTACCACTGGTCCGGCTCCATCGGCGTCTTCGGCGGAAACACCCGAGCGCTCAGGTGGGTGATGACGTTCTGCTGCAGGTTGACCGAGTAGGCCCCCTTGGGCACCGCGTCGAAATCACCCGCCCGCCGGGTCAGCATGTCCAGCAGGAAGCCCAGGTACACGGTCTTGCCCACGTTCGACTCGCCCACGATGCTGATGATTCGAGGCTCCCGCTGCTGGGCGACGGATTCGTGAATCAGGGCCATCGGGGCCGAGCACCCACCGCACAGAAGAGCCTCGTACGGGTTCTGCGTCCCGCAGATCAGGCAGTCGATCGTTGACGTCTGGGCTGATGGTGCCGAAGCCACGTCATGCTCCTTCGCGCCGGCCTGTGCGTCTACACGTTTAAGGCGCAGCGGAACCCCGTGTTGTGCGCCCGGGCCAGAAGGATCTGCCCGGTGCGGAACGAAGCCGTCGCCTGGGTGTCAAAGTAGGTGTCGTATGCCCCGCCCCGAACGCTTCGCATGGGCATTTCGCCGATCACCACACGACCCTTGGCGTCACTCACCTCGAAATCCGACGCCGTCCACTCCCATACATTGCCGATCAGTTGCTGAACGCCGTTCGGGGCGGCGCCCGACGGGAACGCGTTCACCGGAGCGACCGCGCCGCGCCCCGTGCCCCACACGTTGCAGCGCTGGTAGTCCATCGCGTCGCCCCATGGCAGGCGGCGGAATACGTCCGCTTCGCTCTTGATCCGCCAACTGGCCGCCATCTGCCACTCCGCTTCCGTCGGAAGACGCAGACCCACCCATTTGGCGTAGGCCACCGCCTCGTACCAGCTCACCCCCACCACCGGGTGGTCGGCCAACCGCTGGTCGTGCCGGCTGTCCATCCAATAACGCGGGCCCGGCGTCCCGGTCAGGTCGTGTAGTTCGATCAGGTGCGGCCAGATCGCCTCGGGCCACAGCGCCAGCTCGTCGTAACATCCGGCGTCCACGAACTGCTGATAACACTCGTTGGTCACCGTGTGGATGGCCAACAGAAACGGCCCCACCTCAACGTCGATCTCCGGGCTGCCCGGAAGGTCTTCCAGCGTGGTCGGCATCGAGACCGAGCCCGCCGGCACCAGGGCCATCTCCTCCTCCAGTCTGCGTTCGGCCAGCCCGCAGACGTTGCGGCCCTCCTCGTCTTCCGCCCAGCGGTGCCGCTCGGTCACCAGAACGCCGAACCGGTGTTGCTGGTACAAACGTTGGACGGGCTCGGCCTCCAGGGCCTGCCGCTCGGCGGGTTGATACTCACCGCTGACCGGCCGACCGCTCGGAGACGTGCGCACCGCCGGTCGGCCCGGCAGCATCGCTATCGCACCGCGCGCTTTACGAGTGAACAGCTTCAAGGCCATTGCATTCCCCGACATATCGCCGACCGGACGCGACGCGACGCCTGTGCCGCGTCCGCCTGCCGGCTATTTGACTCCGATCGCCCGACGCTTGGCGTCGCGCCGCAGTTTCCGGAACAGCCCCACCCGGGTCTTCGCCTCCTCCGTCTCCTGCTCCTCCGGCGCCGACCCCACGTCGTTGAGTACCAGGGCGGGCGACGGCGGCGCCGGCATCGGCGCCGACTTCATCCGCTCGAGTAGCTCCGTGCGCTGCACCGCTACCTCCGCTCGATCACGCTCCAGCTGGGCCTGGATCGCGGCCACGTTCTGTCGGGCCGTCTCGAACCCCTTCAACTGGGTGGCCAGCGCCTGCTCGGCCTCGGCCAGTTCGGTCTGGCGACGGTCGAACTCCTCCTGCTGCTGCCTGGCTTCCGCGGTCACGTCGCCGAGTTGTTGCATCACCAGCGCGGCGGCCTCTTCGCGCTTGACCGCTTCGGTCTGGGCGGCGGCGACCTCCTGCTGCTGCCGGTCCAGCTCGGCCGCGGTTGCATCCAGCTCCCTCCGGCGCGCCTCCGTTCCGGCCAGCCGGGCCTCGAACTGGGACCGCTCCTTCTCGAGCCGCTCGCGCTGCTCGGCGAACCTGCCCTGGGCGGATTCGACCTGCTGACGCCGGTCTTCCACTTCCTTGCGCCGGTCCTCCAGTTCGTCCCTCTGGGCCTGCAACTCGGCCCTCTGCTCTTCGAGGTCGGTCCGGTTAACCTCCAGTTCGCCGTCGCGCGCCGCGATCTCCTCGGCCTGCGCTTCCAAGGCCTCTTGCCGATCCGCGAGCTGCTCCCGGCGCCGGTCCAACTCCGCCGCCTGGTGTTTCAGCTCGCCGTCCCGGGCCGCCAGCTTCTGCTCGCGCTCCCGCAGGTCGGACTCGCGCTGGTCCAGGTTGCCGATCTGTTCCTCGTGTTGACCCAGCCGTTCCTCGATTTCCTCCTCGGCGCCCGCCAGGGCGGACGAGCGGTGCTCCAACTGCTCTGACACGCGCTCCAGTTGGGCCTGCTGCTGGGAAACCGCCTCTTCGCGCTCGCCTAGTCGGGCTTCGAGCTCGCGGTATTCCTCGAGCTGACGCTGCTGCTGTTCGACGGATTCGGATTCCCGTCGGGCCAGTTCATCGCGCTCCGCCAGGACACGCTGCTGTAACTCGCCCAGCGCCGCCAACGCTGCAACCTGCTGCTCCTGCCGCTCGCGCAGCCGCTGCTGGGTGCTGCGCAGCGCGGCGATCAGGTCCAGGCCCAGTTGACGCAAGTCCCCGGTTTCGCCCGCAGCAGTTGGAACGTCCGCCTGCGCCGTGTTGTCGCTGCACTCATTTTTCATCCGCGTACTATCCTTCTACGTCGGGATTCGCGGGGGCCAACTTGCCCAATCGATCCGGTCCCCCGTACGGACTATCGGTCCTGCGCCCGATCCGCCGGGCTCGCCGCCGCAGCGGGTCCGGCTCGCCTGTTATCGCCCCCGCTTCCACCATCGTTTCCTGGTCCGATCCTGTTGCACCTTCTCCGGTTCCCTGGTCGCCAACTGGGCCAGCAACTCGGCGTCCGTCTTGCCGGGTCTCGCCAGACGGCGAAGCACACGCAGTTTGCGGGCCGTCTCCGGGTCCAGGTCCACCGAGGCCACCTCCCCGGTGGCTGACGGTTCGCCGAGCGAGGGAGCTTCCTCTGCCTCCGGCTCGTATGCATCCGCCTCACACGCCACGGTCTCTGCGGGGGCGGATGTGCCGGCACCGGCCGCCTGTGATGCCGTGTCCTCCTCCGCGCGCCTGCCGGCCTCCGCAGGTTCGGCCGATAACACAGGCTCACCCGCCCGTGTCTCAGACGCCCACTCTGTCGCGTCGCTCTCGGGCGGCGCCACCGCCGCTTCATCCGGTGGAGTCGAAGCCGCTGCCGGCGTCGGCGCCAGATCCGGCCCATCGCCCCCGGCGACTGGCGACGCCCGCTGCGGGCCCGCGGAAACCTCCGGCACCGGGCGGCCTTCCGTCCCGCCTGCTTCCACCGTCGCCCGGCGCTGCTCGAACGCCCGTATCGACTCTTCCAGCTCCGCGTGTCGTTGGGCCAGCCGGCTTTCGCGCTCGTCCTGCTGATGTGCTTGGGCGTTCAACTCTGCCAGCCGGTCGTCCAGTTCCGTCTGCCGCCGGTCGCACTCGGCCTGACGCGGGTCGAGTCGTGCCTCCCGCTCTTCGAGATCGACTTGGCGCTTGTCGAGCGCTTGGGCCTGGACGTCGCGATGCTCGTCGTCTTGTCTCTCGGCGGCATCGTGCTGTTGCCGGGCGTCGGCCAGCGAGCGCTCCGTTGCCTCGACTGCCTCGCGGCTCTCATCGACCCGCCGTTGGGTCTCATCGAGTGACGCCGTACGCGCCTCGAGCGCCTGCAGCCAGGCGTCCAACAGCCGCTCCACGTCCGCCAGGGCGGAATCGACCGCCTGATCCCGGGCCCGGCCCTCGACGGCAAGGTCGATCGCCGGCCGGTCGGCGGGTGCTCGCGTCGCTGGGGCTTTCTGTGCGCTCTCTGGCTGCATTACGAAAGCTGTCCACCAGGCCGGTGTCCCTGCCGGCAGTCCCCGGACGCCCGGTCCGACGCCGGCGCCCCTGCGCCGTGCCGGCCACAGACCAACCCTGGCCACGATTCCCGACCGTCGGGCTGTGCCGGTTCGGAAAGCTGGGCTGCTTGATAACTTACGATACGAATGTGCCCGGGACCGCGGCTATCGGCATGAAAGAACACCCGGCCCGGCGGCGCCCGGTGTTACCGGACGCCCTTTGACGTGACACGTCCTGTCACCGCTTATGGGGCGGACGACTGCTCCAGGTCCTGCAACGCTTTGCGGATCGCCTCGTCCGCCCGCTCGATGTACTTCTTGCGCAGCCGGTTCGTCTCCGCGCTCAGGTCCGACTCGCGGATGAAAATCTCCACCTGAGTCCCGTCCGGACTCGGCGGCAGCGCGATCTTTCCCACGTACGGACCCGATGTCCGACGAGATCCGCCTTCCGCCGGCTCGGGCCCGGCTGAGGCGGCGCCCGGCTGGTAGAACACCACCGCGTCGGCTTCCACCCGATAACCCAACCCCGTCGTCGCCGACACCAGCTCCAGCGCGTCGCTGGCCGTCTTGTTCTCCAGGTACAGCGAGAAGTTCTCGCGAGTCTGCAACGGCAGCGACGCAATCGCCCCCGGCTCAGCCCGCACCGTCACGCCGGCCTGCTGCCCGATGGCCTGCAACGCTTCCATCAGCTTTCGGTGACTCAGCCGGATCGACACCGGCCAGTCCAACTGCCGCCGCAACTGCTCGGACTTCGGCACCACCGTGATCTGCTTGCCCCACGGATACCAGGTCCAGTCCAGCGAGTCGCAGGCCAGCGTCAGAACCTCGTCACCCGGCCCCGCCCCGACTCGCTGAATGGCGGCCCGCAGCGGCGGCCAGCCGTCCGTCTGACCGATACGAAACTGCAGCTTGCCGCCCAGCCGATCGATCGCCGACGCGTCGCCCTGGAAGTCCGTGCCGTTCAACGCCGCCAACGTGTCCAGCTCGTCCCAGGTCGCCTGCCGCCCGATGCGCAACAACGCCGACTTGGGCAGCACCTCGATCGACCGCTCCCGCACCTCGAACTCCAACCCCAGCGGGGCCGCCAGACTCGACAGCCCCTCCCGAAGCGAGATGTTCCGCATCGTCGCGCTGACCTTGGTGTTTTCGCCGTAAGGCAGCAGCTCCAGCGTCCACGGCGAAATCGTGAGCTGAACGCCCGTCTGCTCGGCGATCGTCTCGAACGCATCCGCCAGCGGCCGGTCCTCGATCTCCATCTGCACCGGCTGGTCCAGCGCTTCCTCGATCAAGGCCCGCAGATCGTCGGCGCCCGGCACCGACATCATCATCACGCATACAAGCAGGCCGACAGGTTTCATCATCAATTACTCCTCGCAACGCGGCGATCGAATCAGAAGTAGGGCGTCTCCTCGGCAATCGTGTCCCCTGCCGACGGACTGGCACCCGCAGCGGCAATCGCCACCACCGGCCTGGACGCGGATCGCGCCGCCGAAGTTCCACGTGGCGGAGTCCGGTCGAACCGGACCTGAGCCAGCGCGTCGCCCAGCCCCGGCGCCCGGCGCCAGTCATCGTCCCGTTGGACGGAAACCATCGCCACCGAGCGCCCGGTCGAGTCCAGTTGCGGCGACCGGATCGCCAGGTGCAGCGTGAAGGCCAACAGGATCATGGCCGCGGCCGACAGCGGGGCGTACAAACGTAGAATCCGTCGTCTGTGTCGCCAGGCATCCTCGGCCTCCCGCCGCACAGCCGACTCCTCGACGAACCGATCGCTGTCCACCTCGGGCACCGGCCCGCCCCACGCCCGGATCAGCTCGTTCGTGCGCCGCAACGTCGCCAGCGACGCGGCCAGCTCGGCATCGGTCGCCAGCCGCCGCTCCACCTCGGCCAGCGTCGCCTCGTCGAGGTCGCCGTCCAGGTACTGGCTCAACAGGAACTCGAGCTGCTCGTTGTCGTCGTTCGAGGGCATCACCGGCCCCATCCCTCACTCAAGGTACCCCGCCAAGGTCTTTCGCAGCGTCTTTCTGGCCTGGAACACGTTCCATTTGACCAACTCCACGCTGCACTCCAGAATCTCGGCCACCTCCTTTTGCGGCAGTCCCTCGATGCTGAACAGAATCAGCGCCAACCGCTGCTTCTCGGGGAGCCTGCCGATTGCCTCTCCGACCGCTCCGCCCAACTCGCCCGATAGTGGCGACTCCGTCGGCGATCCCCCAAACGCGCCGCCGTTCAGCGACTCCCCCGAGGGTGACCGAAACTCGCCGCGGCCTTCGATGACCTCGTCGAGCGGCATGGCCGACCGGGCCACACCCGATGCCCGCGAGCGCCGGAAGTTGAGCGAGAGGTTGCTGACGATTCGCAGCAACCACGGCCCGAACCGCCCGTGATCCTCCAGGCTCCCCAGACTCCGGTAAGCCCGCAGGAAGGCGTCCTGGGAGACGTCGGCCGCGTCGTGCACGTTGCCCAACAGCCGATACGCCACCGCAATCGCCCGACGCTGGTACCGGCGCACCAACTCGTCATACGCGGGTGATTCCCCCGCGAGTGCCGATCCAACCAGTTGGGCGTCGTCAATCGCACCCTCCGTCGTGCCGCCCCTCAGCTTGTCCGGTCCCGTCTGGTTAGACACGCGTCGCCCAGCCTCGTTAGTCGCCGGTGGGTCCTAAGTCCGCACAGAGACTAAAGTTGGACTTGGGAGGTGTCAAAAGCCCGCGATAAACCGGCCCGGACGTGCATGGGGCCGGCGCTCCGTCCCCCATCGCGTTTCGCCTACGCCAGCAACGCTTCCGCCCGGCGGACGATGCCGGCGAAGTCCAGGTGGCTCTTGCACGCCCGACGAGCGGCCTCGAGATCGGCCCCCGACCAGTCGCGAGCCTCTGGAGCCATCCTCAGCAGCAGATCGCGGGCTTCGCCCACCCGTCCGTCGTTCCGCGCATAGCTGACGTAACGGGCGATGGTGTTGAGGTCGGCCCGTGTGCCCCCCGCCCGGCGACAGCTCCCGTCACAGCGAAGGCAGCACACGTGCTCGGCTCCGCGCAGCAGCCCATCCAGCGCCCCCAGCTCGTCCCCGGTCAGCGGTTTGAAGTCCCTGCACGCCGCCGCGTTCTCTTGCAGCTTCTTGAACGAGTTCATGTGCGAGCAGACGCTGGCGAACCGTTCGTCCGTCCACATGGCGCTGAGCACCGCCGTATGGGCGTTCAACCCCTTCTCCTCGAAGTCGGGCAGAACCTTCTTGATGCCCCCGGCTCCGCTGCGGTTCTGCTTCATCGAGATCAGGCCCACCCCCGCCTTGTGGCAGGCGTCAACCGCTTTGCCGAACGCGGCGTTGTCTCGAAGGACCAGCGGGTCGGCTGACACCAGAATGGCATCGACCCAGCCGCCCTCGGCCGCCGCTTCCAGCATGCCGGTGCGGATGTCGATCGGCTCCGTGTGCGTGCTGAAGCCGAAGAAGCGGCACTTGCCCGACGCCCGGATCTTCTCCACCGCCTTCGTCCAGTCATTGTCCGCGAACCACTTGGTGTCTTCCAGACCGTGATAGTGGTCCGAATCCCCCATCCCTGCCAGCATGAACATGTCCAGATAGTCGGTCTCCAGCGTCTCCAGTCGTTCGTCGACCATCGTTGCCAGCCGTTCCGGCGTCAACGGGATGTCTTTATCGAGCAGAAAGTACTCTTTGCGGTGCCCCGTCTTGTTGAGCCACCGCCCGATCGTGCGTTCGGCGTTCCCGGTCAGGTAATAGGCCGCCCCGTCGATGTACCGCACGCCCGCCGAGTGCATCATGTTCAGATGTCGCTCGCTGATGTCGAACGCCGCCCCCTGCCCCAGCATCGTGATTTCAACACCCGTGCGCCCCAGCTTGCGCCGCGGCAACACCGGGCCATCGCCCTCACCTTTGGGTGATTGTTCACCATCCGAGGCCATCGCCGCGCCGGTCGCGGCCACAACGGCGGCCGCCGCACTCGTCCGAAGAAACTCGCGTCGGGATACGGGAGATTCGTCGTTCATTGCAGGGGCTCCTGCGTGAAGCATCGGGCCGGGTGACGTCGGGTCGGGTCTGCGCCCGACCTTCCCGCAACGATTCTAACGCTTCGTATGCCCGCCCCAAAGCGGGCCCCTGCTCCGATTCGCGCACGAAACGACACGCCACCCGGCGCCCTCCCGGCGGCGCGCATGGCGGCCCGGAAGGCCGCAGGAGTGTGGCCACGGGTGCAGCGCAGCCCGCCGACAGGCGGGCGAAGCCCAACCCGTGGAAACCGTCCTTTCAGTAACCCGCCCTGGAAGGGCGGAGGAGGGTCGAGCCTGGTGCCCGCCACGCGCGCCCCAGCCGCTCGTGGCACCCCAAACCGAATGTCGCCGGGAGTATCACGGACCCGTCCCTCCGTTCCGCCCGCCGCGCGGTTGCCTCCCCTGATCGTTGGGGCCTAACATGCCCGAACTGAGGAACCCGCGATGCCGGGCGCGCGACCGCTTGTCGATGCCCGTCACCCCGCGGTCAACTCGAAAGGTCCGGGCCTATGCGTCTTTGCGTTGTCCAGTTCCAGGGTGAGCCGGCGCCTACACTCGCCAGGTGGACTGACGGCGGCCTGGTCCCGCTGGAAGGCCCGCCCAGTATCCGCGGAGCCCTCGAAGCCTCCGGCGATGCCGAGCTGATCCGCAGGGCCCAGGCCGCGACCGCACCGACCCGCACGCCCGAGTCCGTCCAACGCTGGCTCCCACCCGTGCCCGACCCGCGCACCTTCCGGGACTTCTACGCCTTCGAGCAGCACGTCAAAACCTGCCGCGAAAAACGCGGACAGCAGATGGTCCCCGAGTGGTACCGCATGCCCGTCTTCTACTTCTCCAACCCCTGCACGCTGCGGGGCCATCTCGAGCCCGTCCGCCGCCCGGCCGCCACTCAGGAGATGGACTTCGAGCTCGAGATCGCCTGCGTCATCGGGCGGAACGTCGAGAACGTCGCCGGCCGGGCCGCCGAGGACGCCGTCTTCGGCTACACCATCCTCAACGACCTCTCCGCCCGCGACCTCCAGCGGCAGGAAATGAAGTGCATGCTCGGACCGGCCAAGGGCAAGGACTTCGCCAGCGCCCTCGGCCCCTTCCTGGTCACACCGGACGAACTGGCCGAGGTTCGTGTCGGCCCCGGCCGGTACGACCTCAACATGATCGCCCGCAAGAACGGCCGCGAGATATCCCGCGGCAACATGAGCTCCATCACCTTCGACTTCACCCGTCTGATCGAGCGGGCCTCCGCCGACGTGCCCCTCTTCCCCGGCGACCTCATCGGCAGTGGAACCGTGGGCACCGGCTGCATCCTCGAGCTCGGCCCCGAGAACACCGACGGCTGGCTCGAACCCGGCGACACCATCGAGCTGGAAATCGACCGCCTCGGCACCCTGACCACGCCAATCGTCTGATATCAGGTCCGGGATGAGTCTGCCGATTCACGAGCCGCGAACTTCAGTTCGCGCGGACGACACCGATCCGGCGACCCGCAAGCTTCGACTGACGAACCGCGAACTTCGACTGACGAGCCGCGAACTTCGACTGACGAGCCGCGAACTTCAGTTCGCGCGGACAAACCCGATTGGTTTGACCTATTAAAACGAAGCGATCACTCACGGCGTCGCTGTGATGTGCCCGCCGCTTGAGCGGCCTGTCCGCGCAGCGACCGTCGCAGCCGGCTCATTCGTGATCAGCGGGGCGATCACCTCCCGGACGAACGTCGTGTTCGTGCAATCCGTGTGACCGCCCGCCCAGCCGTACCGCATGTACTGCCGCGACCACTCCACGTTCCTGATCCGGTCGTCCGCCCCCGGCGGCACCGCCAGACCCACCTGCCCAACCGAGTCCACCCCACGCTTGCCGTCGATCGTCCCCACCACCCGGACGGTCGCCAGCACCATGTCGTGCGGCGAGTGATACACGTAGATCCGTCCGTCCATGTGCTTCAACGCCTTGCTCACGTCGTAGTCGTGCGACAGCGACGAGCCCAGCAGAACCAGGTTGTCGACCCGGGTGTCGTCGTCCAGCTCTTCCAGCGCCCAGACGGCCACGCCCGTGCCCGCCGACAGGGCGATCACGTTGATCTCGTTGTGCGGGTAGCGCTTGCGGTAGTCCTGGATCTGTTCGGCCAGCAGCGCCGCTCGGGCCTTGGCGTTGATGGTCAGAAGCTGATCGATCAGCGGATTGAACGACACCGTCCAGATGAAGATGCGTACGTCGCCCCGGTAGCCGGCCTGCCGCAGCCCGTCCGGCACGCCGGACGACAGCACGTCCACGTTGCTCGCTCCGCCGAGGTAGAACGTCTTGCCGAACGGCTCGGCCGCCCCGCGCTTCTCGCAGCCGGCCCCGCCCAGCGCGATCGTCAGAACGATAAGCGTCTTCAAGACCGTCGATCGCATATTCGCGTCCCCGCACAGACTATGGCAAACCAAGGTCTGAGCCGACCGGCCCGCCCCGGAGGTGGCGTAGTCTATGTGTCGTCCGGGGCGGGTCAAGTCTTGATTGTCCAGCAGGAATAGACACCTCCACCCGCCGCAGGATAGGCTATCGGAGGTGCAAGACCGGATCTCCACCGGGCACCGCGACCGCATCGCAGCACGCCTGCGGGCCCGATGCGGGTGCGCAAAGCCGATGTCCGTGTTACCGGCCCGGCCAATCGCCTTGCGGCGGGCAATGTCCGCAATGGGACCGATGACGTGCAGAACCGCGTGGATTCGTTCGTGCCATGAGCCCCGATAGAGTACGAGTCAAGATCTGCGGCATCACCACCCCCGATGACGCCCGCTTGGCAGCCGACGCCGGCGCTGACGCTATCGGCCTCAACTTCATCGCCGGCCCTCGCAAGATCGACCCCGCCACCGCCCGCACCATCCTCGACGCCCTGCCCCCCGAGGTCGAAGCCTGGGCCCTCTGCGACGTCAGCGCCCACGAGCTCCCCCAACCGCTGCAACATCTGGCCGACGCCGGCCACCTCACCGCCGGCGCCCACCTCGCCGCCGGCGCCCACCGCGCTGCTGGCACCCACCTCGCCGCTGGCGGCCGCACCGTGCGCGTACAGATGTACGGCAGAATCCTTCCCCTAACCGTGGCCCGACTCCACGACTACGGTCTCCGCACCGTCGCCGTCCGTCGCGTCGGTCAGGCCGTGCAGATGTGTGCCACCACCGCCTGGCTTGATCAGTTCGCAGACGCTCCCCCGTCCCTGCTGCTCTTCGACACCGCCAGTGACGACAAGAAACAGCTCGGCGGCACCGGCCGCACCTGGCCGTGGGACCTCCTGGCCGAGGCCCGCCGCGGCGGTTACACCACCGACTGGCCCCCCATCGTCCTGGCCGGCGGCCTCAACCCCGAAAACGTCGCCGACGCCATCCGCGCCGTAACCCCCACCTCCCGCATCACCCCCGACGGCACCATCGAACCCCTCCCCCCAATCCCCCCCGCCTGGGTCGACGTAGCCGGCGGAGTAGAACAATCCCCCACCCAAAAACACCCCGCAAAACTCCACGCCTTCATCAACGCCGTCAGATCTGTGGCGTTCTAGTCGCCCCATCCGCAACGGGTCTGCGTGTTCTGCTGGAACCGCCCGCGCCCGTGCGTTCTGGGCTCGAGTACCCCGCAGGGTCAGGGCCCGAGGACCATCTGGTTTGGTGGTTGTTGGTCCGAGCACCGCGCCGTACCTTCTCCACAGCGGATGAAACGGTTGCCTTCCCGTTCAGTCTGTGGCGTGAGCGCGGCTCGCGGAGGCGCTTCCTTGGGTGCACCTGGCTGGGCGGGTATACCGTGTCAGTGCAGACCTGCCCCGCCCGCTGTCCGGGCAATCGGTGGCTGAGTCCGT
>DATKXO010000160.1:0-9277 GCA_035528995.1 Phycisphaerae bacterium
CCGCCGTCCGCGAGGAAACGATCCGGCAAACCATTTTCGCCTGTGCCCCCCGGCGCAGGGGCTTACGCGAAATGGCCGGAACCCTCGCACAACTCTTCTCCACCGCCACCCGCGCCGCATAAAACCTGCGAAAGGCCAGTACTAACCCCATCACGCGGATTGTTGCCAATGTGCAACGGCCCCGGAAGCGGAAGGCTTCCGCCGTTTACCTCTGGACGCGTTCCGGGCAGGTCTATCCGTGTAACGATCCCCCCGCAGGCCGAATAGCCACGTTGTCACCACAAGCCAAGCCGCCGGGCCTGCTGGACGGTATGGATACCCAGACGGGTCAGACATCGGGGAGGACGCAGGCGGCCGAACTTGTGGGTTGACGGCGGCGTGGTGCAACACCAGAGCGGCGGGTCGGGCCAGCGGCACAGACCTCCGCCGGGGCGGTGCGGCCAGGCGTAGGCCGGGCAGGTGCAGGGCACGACTCGCGCGGGACGGTCCCAGGTGGTGCGCGCAGCGGGCAGCGGTCCGCGGTGGTGTCTCCCTGCGTGGGCCATGCACAGTTGCCGCGGGTTGCCGTCATGGCATGGACAAGCCGGCATTCTGGATGCTGGAGCGGTACTGGAACGTGGCCCTGGCCTGACGCATCCCGCCACTGCGGCTGCTACCACTTCCGCGTTGTCTACACCCGCCCCGCCTGGGGCGGCCGGATCCAGCGCCGCCGCGAGTGCCGCCACTGTGGCAGGCGCATGACCACATGGGAACGGGTAGGTGGCCCCACGTAGGGCCCGCAGGAGCCGCACCAGGTGCCGCGCGGCTCACACGCCCAGCGGGACCTCAAGGTCCACGACATCCCCCAGATCGTCATCCAGGCCATGCGGGAGCGCGCCGGCCCTGTCCCGGCTGGTGACAGGCCCAGGCCAATCTCGATGCGACGGCCTCAGCATTTGAGTTTGCATCCGGGGGAAACCGTGTCATACTATCATCGAAACAGGGGGTGTGTGAGCAAAGCCGGGGACAGGGCCAGGCCCTTGCCCGCGGCTTCTTTTTTTGCCCTGGGCAGAAGGATGAGGGTGGACGGAAGCCCAAGGAGACGGGGCATGAAACACTGCGCTTGCGGTCGGGCCAAGCGGGCCCTGGGGTTGGCGGCCATCCTGTTGACGATGGCCGGGCATCTTACGGCCGGCACGACCTGGGACGGCGGAGGTCTGGACAACAACTGGAGCACCGCCGCCAACTGGAACCCGGACGGCACCCCGGCCAACGACGGCACGGCCGGAATTGTCCTCGGCGGAAGCGTGCGCGTGACGCCCTACGTGGATACGGCCTGGGACGTGCTTTCGCTGACCTTTGCCAGCGGGTCGTTTTTCGTCTACGGCAACCCGCTGACGGTCGGGGCAGGTGGCATCGTCAGTGACAACGTCCAGTGCCTCCAGAACGACCTCATCTTGAGCGCGCCGCAGACATGGCAGGCAGGTGACCACTCGGCGTTTGACAACTTGAGGCTTTTCGGAAACGTCGCCAACAGCGGCCACCTCCTGACCATCGACGGTTCCGCCACCGCTGCCGTGTACGGCAACATCACCGGCAGCGGCGGCCTGGTCAAGAGCGGAACAGGGACACTGGAACTCCGCGGCGTCGGCCCGGCCTGGTACGCCGGACCGACAACCGTCAACGCCGGGGCCCTTTCCCTCCTGGGCATCACGGCCTGGACCGCCCCGTTCACGGTCAACTCGGCCCTGTCGTTTGGCGGGGGCGTCCATGAGTTCAATGCCGGCGCGACGGTAAGCGGCGGCGGCATGGTGTTATTCACTGCGGGCATAGTTACGTTCAACGACACATTTAATGTGACCGGATCGCTAACATTCAGCGGCGGGACGGTGAACTTCAATGGCCCTGTGAGCGGCCTAAGTTCCACGCAGACCGTGTCAGGTGGAGGCGTGAACTTCAACTCCAACCCGATGACCTTCCAGACGGTGAACATGGACGGGCCCGGAAGCCTCGGCGGGTCGGCCAAGGTGACGGTGACGGGCAACCTGGACTGGAACAGCGGCACCATGTCAGGCACGGGGGTAACCGAGATTCCCGTCGGGGGGACCCTAACCATCAGCAGCTCGTCGGCGAAGTACCTGGCGCGGACAGTCAGCAACAGCGGGACGGCGACCCTCAGCTACAATCTGTCAAGCACCGCGGGCGGCAGCGGCGCGGTCTTCAATAACCTACCGGCGGCGACGTTCAATGTGCAGACGGACGTGGGCCTCATCGGCACACAGGCTGCCACGTTCAATAACGCGGGCACGTTCAAGAAATCCGGGGCGGGCACGACGAGCATCACAAGCGCCTGGACCTTTAACAATACGGGGACGTTCGAGGTGCAGAGCGGGACGGTGAGCGCGGCCGGACCGTTCAACAACGACGGTGTGGTGACCGTGGGGCCGGGGAGGACGTTGACCCTTTCGGGCGGGGGAACGTCGAGCGGCACGTTCATCGTAGATTCCGGGGCGACTCTTGGGTTCAGCGGCGGGACGCACGCCTTGGCCGGCATGGTGGCGGGGGCGGGCACCGTGTCTTTCAGCGGCGCCACGGTGACGTTCGACGACCCCTACACATTCGCGGGTGCCACGTCCTTCAGCGGGGGCACGGTCAACTTCAACGCCCCAGTCTCCGGTCTCGGCCCGTCGCTGAGCGTCTCCGGCGGGGCGGTCAACTTCAACGCCGATCCCCTTGTTTTCACTACCGTCAACCTGTCGGGCGGGCTTGGTGGCTCGGCCAGTGTGACGGTGGCCAACCGGTTGAATTGGACCGGAGGAACCATGTCAGGTACAGGTCTGACCGAGATTCCTGCCGGGGGAACGCTGGCCCTCAGTGGCAGTTCGGCGAAGTACCTGGCGCGGACGGTCAACAGCAGCGGTGCGGCGACCCTCGTCGGAAGTAGCCTGTCGAGCACTACCGGCGGAAGCGGAGCGGTCCTGAATAATCTGCCAGGGGCGACGTTTGACGTGCAGGCAGACTACGGCCTCGCTGGCACCGAGGCCGCGACGTTCAACAACGCGGGCACGTTCACGAAGTCAGCGGGCACGGGCACGACGAGCATCGGAAGCGCCTGGACCTTCATCAACACGGGGACGTTCGAGGTCCAAAGCGGGACGGTCAGCGCGGCCGGACCGTTCAACAACGACGGTGTGGTGACCGTGGGGCCGGGGAGGACGCTGACCCTTTCGGGCGGTGGAACGTCGAGCGGCACGTTCACCGTAGGCAGCGGTGGGACCCTTCAGTTCAGCGGTGGAACCCACACTCTCAACGGGGGACTCGAGGGACCCGGCGGCATTTACGTGACCAGCGGCACCGTGACACTCAACGGCCCCGTGACCGGGCTCGCCCCCACGTCCACCGTATCCGGCGGCACGGTCAACTTCAACTCGGACCCCCTGGTCTTCGCGACGGTCAACCTGTCGGGCGGCCTGGGCGGCTCCGCCAACGTGACGGTGACTGACGGGCTGAGTTGGACATCAGGAACCATGTTAGGTACGGGGCTCACCGAGATTCCCGCCGGAGGGACGCTGGCTCTCAGTGGCAGTTCGGCGAAGTACCTGGCGCGGACGATCAACAACAGTGGGACGGCGACCCTCAACTACAGTCTGTCAAGCACGGCAGGCGGCAGCGGCGCGGTCTTCAACAACCTGGCCGGGGGCATGTTCGACGTGCAGGACCAGTATGGCGATCTGGACGGCTCCGCGCCGGCGGTCTTCAACAACGCTGGCACGTTTAAGAAATCAGACGGCTCGGGCACGACAGACATCACAAGTGCCTGGACCTTCAACAATACGGGGACGTTCGAGGTGCAAAGCGGCACGGTGAGCGTGGCGGGTCTGTTCAACAACGCCGGCCTGGTGAACGTGGCGGATGGGCGGACGCTGACGCTGTCGGGAGGGGGCACGTCCAGCGGGGCCTTCGTCCTGGAAAGCGGGGCGACGCTCCAGTTGACGGGCGGTGAACACGCCTTTGAAACCGGGGCTACCGTGACGGGCGGCGCCGTGACCGTGAGCGGCGGGACGTTACGGTTCGACGGGCCGACCCTTCTGGGCATCCCGGTCACATTCAGCGGCGGGACGTGGACGGGGAGTGGGACGGTGACCGTCGAGACCCTGTCGTGGACAGGCGGCACCATGACCGGGATGGGGACAACGGACGTTCCGGCCGGCCGGTCTTTGAGCATCAGCGGGTCGTCATTGAAGTCCCTTGGGAGGACGATCACAAGCGAGGGAACGGTCACGTTCACGTCCGGCACAAGCCTGTCGAGCACCGCCGGCGGCAGCGGCGCGGTGATCAACAACCTGGCCGGGGGCATGTTCGAGGTGAAAGACAGCCACGGCCTCGCTGGCACCGATGCCGCGACGTTCAACAACGCGGGCACGTTCAAGAAAGTAGGCAGCATCGATACGACGAGCATCACAAGCGCCTGGACCTTCAACAACACGGGGACGTTCGAGGTCCAAAGCGGCACGGTCAGCGCAGCCGGACTGTTCAACAACGCCGGCACGGCCGACGTGGCGGCCGGGCGGACGCTGAACCTTTCGGGCGGGGGGACATCGAGCGGCACGTTCACCGTAGGCGGCGGTGGGACCCTTCAGTTCAGCGGCAGCCACACTCTCGAGGGCGGGGCGGCCCTGGTGGGCGGAGGCGCCGTAGTGGTGAACGGCGGGACACTCGACCTGAGCGGTGCATCATACAGGCTGACAGGCGGCCTGACGATCAACGACGGAACGGTCTATTTCAGCCCCGCCACCGGCTTGGGCGACGGCGCAATCAGCCTGGCCGGGGGTGCGGTGGAATGCACCGCATCGTTTGTCAACAATGGTTCCATCACGGGCTACGGCATGATCGGCGGAACCGGCGGGTTCGTAAACTACGCCTTGCTTGAGGCAAGCGGCGGCCACCTGACCCTCGCGAACTCAGGCGAGAGTACGAACGTCGGCACCGTGAACGTTGGGCGAGCGGGGGGAACGCAATTGCGCCTTACCGGCGGCCCCCTTGTGAACGCCGGAACGATTAACCTCAACGGCGGGCTGGTGACGGGGACTGCGACACTCACCAACAGCCCTGGAGGCAGGCTCAACGGGGGCGGGGTTATCCTCGCCCCCTTCCGCAACGAGGGCGGAACCTTGGAGGCAAGGACCGATACACTGCACATCGCAGAGGCCTTCTCCAATACAGGCGTGATCCGCATCCTGGCTGGCGCGGGCCTTGCCGGCGGCGAGATCAACAACTCGGGCGTCATACAGGGAGAAGGCAGCATCGCCAACGCTGTCGTCAACAACGGCCGGGTCGAATGTACCGGGGGGACCCTCGTCGTCAGCGGCCCCTTTGCCAACGCCCCGACAGGGCTGGTCGCCCCTCTCGCGGATGGGGAGATCATCTTCACGCAGGGGATGTCTGCGAACCAGGGCACCATCGGCCTAACCGGCGGCATCTTCGATAACAACAACTGGCCCCTGGAGAACCAGGGCCTGATCGTCGGCCACGGCGTCTTTCGCTCCGGCGGCCTGACGAACTCGGGCACCGCCATCTTCTCCGGTGGGCTTACCACCGTCAACGGACCCGTCTCCAACGCTGCCACCGGTCGGGTCGAGGTGTCCTACACGCCCGCCATCTTCACCGGCAACGTCACGAACTACGGCGAGTTCAAAGTTACCGACACCAGCATCACCTTCGCGGCTGGCTACACCGAGCACGGCACGTATATCAGCGACCCCGCGGACAACTACTTCCGCGAGGTTACCGTTGGTGCTGGCGGGGCGTTCGTCGGGGGCGCGGGCGACCGGTTCTTCGTCCGGGGCGACCTGGTCTCCTCAAGCGCTGCGGCCACGGTCTGGAACACGGTCGACGCCGACCTCGTGTTCCAGGCGAGCGTCTCCGGCCGGCACACGATGAGCGTGACGGGCGAGGACCACGGGGCGGTGCCGGCCGGCTGGGCGAACAACTTCGCCTGGGGAAGCGTGACGGTCCAGGCCGGGCAGACCGTGGCCCTGGCCGACGGCAACGCCGGGGCGGGCGGGGCCCTGTACGCCCGCAGCCTGACGCTGGCGTCGGGCGCGCGGCTCGACCTGGGGAGCCTCAACCTGCACGTCACGGCCCTGGCCGACGCGGGTACGCTCGACCTGACGACCAGCAACCTGGTGGTCGACTACGACGGCGCCAGCCCGTTCGCCCAGATTCTGGGCTGGGTGGCGTCGGGCCTCAGGGACGGCCCGAACCATTACTGGGACGGGCCGGGCATCGGTTCGAGCGCCGCGGCCGCCGACACGCTGACGGCGGTGGGCGTCATCGACAACCAGGACCCGGAGCCGGGCATCGGCGGCCTGACGGCACTCGAGGGCCAACCGGTCGACGCGACGGCCGTGCTGGTGAAGTACACCTGGTGGGGCGACGCCAACCTCGATGGGCTGGTCAACTCCAACGATTACGACCGGATCGACTCGAACTGGCTGTTCTACGGCGACGGCAAGGGGACGCCGCCGGGCGGCTTCCGGTGGGCGGTGGGCGACTTCAACTACGACGGGGTGATTAACTCGAACGACTACGACAAGATCGACGCCGCCTGGCTGCTGTCGGGCGGTGCGGTCCTGTCCGGCGGCGGGCCGACGCCGATGCCCGAACCGGCGACGCTAGCCATTGTGGCCCTGGGGGGCCTGGGCGTAATGCTGCGGCGCAGGCAGCAGTAAGTGGCGCAGCGGACGACTGACGGGACGCCGGACGACCGGCTCTCTCACGCCACCAACGCGACCTCTAGCGCCGGCCCGGCCAACAGATCCACCGCGTCGAGAGATGACGCCTCCGCCGAGGTTTCTGGTGATGTCCCCGGCACCCACGGCGACAACGGCACGGCCGGCCCCACGGCCGTCAACGTTGTGGCCGCGTGGTACTCGTCGCCACCGCCAGGCAGTGCAGGGCCCCAAGCAACCGGGAGCGCCACGGCCGGCACTGCTGCCGGCCGCGCCGCCAGGGGCTCGGGCACCGACAGCGGGGCCGTATCCAGCAACTGGACCGGTTCCACCGCCAGCGGCGTTGCCAAGGCCGACGCTTCGGTCCCGCTGCCCATCGCCATCGCCCCTTCCGGCACCACTGGCAGCGGCCACAGACGTGTCCCGTTCGTCAGCGCCTGCGTGTACCGCGACGTGAAGCCGTTGAGGTCCCACTGGTCCACGATCCCGTTCGGGTCCGGCTGGAACGGGCCGAACCCGCGGAAGTCGGCGTCTATGTGCCCCTGGGTGTACTTCGACGTGAAGCCGTTGAGGTCCCACTGGTCGACGATTCCGTTCGGGTCCGGCTGGAACGGACCGAACCCCCGCATGTCACCCCGGAGGCTCCCGACGTAGAACACGGCGTCGCCGCCCGCCACGCCGTTACCGCTCGGAAGGTCCTCGACGGCGTCGTAGATGTAACCCAAGCCGCTCGAATCGTTCTCCGGCTCGCCGTCCAGGGCGTTCCCGGCCGCGTCGGTGATGCCCGCTGCCGCCAGAGTCACCTTCACCCACGTGTCCACGGCGCCGACGGTTCCGGCCGGGTCGCCGAGGGTGATGGTCATCACGTTCGTCCCGGAACCCGTCACGGCCACCGCCGGCAGGACGCCCGGTGTCTCCACCTCCGCACCGGTCGAGAACTCGACCGCCTTCAGGTCCACGGCCCAGGCGTCGAAGAACACGGCCTCGCTGAACGTGACCTGGATGGTCCGGACGCCGATGCCGCTGGGCTCAATGTCGCTCACGGTGCGCCCGGGGCGGTGGTTGAGGCTCACGGAGACCAGAGCCGGTGGAATCTCGTCCAGGTCCGCCACGAACGTCGCGGCGAAGTTGCCGCCCGGCGTGCCGTCGCCCGTGGGGAAGGTGTAACCGTCGAACTCGCCGTCCAGCGGGTTCAGGGCGTCGTCGGTGATCGTGTCCAGCAGCCGGTAAGTGTACGTCGCGTTGGCGCTTAGATTGCCGGCCACGACGGTCAGGCGGTGAAAGGCAATGTCGTAGCTCAGGCTGCCGAGCTGCACAGCCTGGCCGCCGGCGTTCAGCAGGGCCACGTCAATCGGCCGGACCTGGACGCCCTCGTTGAACGTCGAGACCAGCGTGGCCTGGACAAGTCCGCCGCCTTGGTCAACGATTTGGTACGTGTGGCTGACTACGGTCGGCGGCGTAGTGTCGCCGCTCATGGCCACACGAACCTGCCAGATCTGGTCGGTGGAGCCGACATCATCCGTCACCGCTATGCCTACGATGTAGTCGCCCGGCTCCGTGGGCGACCAGGTGATCTCGCCCGTGCTGGAGTTCATGAAGAAGTCCGTCGGGCCGAGAATCCTGGACCAGACGAGGGTCCCAGTGCCGCTCGCACTCGCCCGGCCATCGGCGTCGTAGCGGTACGGATCCAGGATGACCCCGGACGTGTTCGGCGAGCTTGTGATCACCGGGCCGGTGGCCGTCATGCTGGCCTGGGAGGTCAACCAGGGCGAGTAGGTGACGTAGTTCGTCACACCCGCGCCGCTGCCGGGTCCCACGCCGCCCGGGCCGCTCGGATGGCCCCAGTAGTTGTTCAGGGCGTCTATCGTGTTCGTCGTGTCGTTTCGGATGCCGTATCCGCCAGCGTGCAGGAAGTTGCTGTTGTGGACGTTGGTGCCAGCGCCGCCGCTGGCCAGCCGGATGGCCGGGTCGGGCGTGTAGTCGAATGTGACCTGACGGATGGTGATCGCGGGCCCGGAGATGCTCAGCCCGGCGTACCGCACAACGGCATGGTCGAAGATGTTGCTCGTTGTCTGGAAGTAGATGCCCGCCCAGTCCCCGGCGGAGCCGTTGGATGAGCCGTCGCCGTTCGTGTCACCGCCATATGTATCGTCTCGGTATGAGGTGAAGATAACCGGGTTCCCAACAGCATCCACTGTCAGGCAGGTGCCTTGGATGGTTAGTTTCTTGCCACTGTTGAACTTCACTACAACGCCGCCGTCCACCGTGAGTGTCCTGCTGCTCGGAACGTTCACATCAGTTGTGACCAGGTATGGGATACCTGTCTGCTCCCACACCACGTCCTGGCTCAGGCTGCCGCCCACCCCGATCACGCTGTACGTGTTCCCGCTGAAGGTGTTCCCGCTGTAGACCGGATCGGCCGGACCCTGGTAGACCGGGTACGTGTTGCCCGTGAACGTGTTGTCCCGAATCACCGGACTCGACGCCCCGTTCACGTAGTCCACGTACATCCCCCAGGTGTTCCCGCTGAACGTGTTCCCCTCCACCGTCCCGCCGACGCTCCCGGC
>DATKXO010000161.1:0-21963 GCA_035528995.1 Phycisphaerae bacterium
CCGCCGCGAACGGCCCGCAGGACCCGAAATCGCAATGCTTCCTGGGCAGCCGGTGAAAGGTGCCGTGTATCGTAGGTCTTCATTCATGAAGTATACTCGAAAAACCGCAGAATGCAAGACATTTTATGCTCCGGTTAGTAATTCTCCGTGCAAAATTCCAAGAAGTAGCTTAATAATCAGGGCACACAATACCAATTCCAAGAAAAGTCGGAAAAGGGGACGCAGCTCGTTTCTGGTCGACAGCGACGAGGAATAGCGCGCCGCTTCGCTCTGCGCTATTCCTCGCGCGTCATGGCCGACGTTCGGCAAGAGTACTAACCAGGAATCGGAGAGGAGGACAGCATGAGAACGGCTTTGTTTGTATCGTTGGAAGAGACCAAACGAGACCCCGCCCTGACCACACGAGGCGACAGAAAACTCCTCGTTACCGAGGTGTACGCTGGTAAGGAGATCGAGGCCACCGAGGCCACATGGCGGCAGGCTGTTCCGTGTCCGGTCATGTTGATGAAGGACACGGAGTCAGGCGTCTTTACGCAAGTGGCGAAACAGACCCGCCATCGGCACATGATCGGAACGGAGATTTATCTCCTTCTAGAAGGGTCAATGCAGATCGACGTTGACGAAGACGAGCACACGCTCAGAGAAGGCGACATGATCGTTGTGCCCCCGGGAGCCCTTCACGAAGTCCGACGCGAAGGCTCATTCCTGTGTCGGGTGATTACGGTGAATTGTGGCGGGCCAAAGGACAGGTGCGAGAACTGATGCCGAACTATGCGCTGCTCGGTACGGCGCTGCCGCGCCGCCCGAGAGCGCCGTCGTCCGGGCGCACGGAAGGCAGAAAAAGGCAGAAAAGTGTCAGGGAAGATTCTCTTGACCTCGCCGGCGGTTCAGGTGGAATCTGGGCATGCGACGGCCGCCACGCATCACGGAGCCGGGTCTTGCGTATCACGTCCTGAATCGGCGTGTGATGCGTCTGCCTCTGTTTCTCGAAGACGACCACGGACGCCCCCCGCGGCCGATCGCCGCTGATCCCACGCCGAATCGGCCGCCGCCGACAAAAAACAGCTGTGCACGCTCCCCGGAAGGACACTGCGAGCCGGATCACTTGGCGATCTTGTACCCCAGCACCACGGGAATGCTGGCGGGGAGGATTGCCTGCGGAGGCTTCACGGTAACGGCCAGTTCGAGCGCGCTCGGGTCGTCCTCGGCCGGACGAACCTGGACGGTGACATTCTCGTCCCCGGCCACACCCTCCGTGCCCAGCCAGTTCCTGACGTGTGCGGTGACCGTCGCGGTCATCTTGTCGGCCGACATGCCGGCCAGGTGCGACTTGAGGTCCCACAACAGCGAGGACAACCGCCCGGCGAAGAGGTGGTACGGCAGACTGACTTCGAGCAGGGCGCTGGGCTCGGCCCGGTCCGGCCTGGCCAGTGTCAGCCCGTTCCAGACGATGGCGTCGTCGCTGTCGGCCAGCCCGACCACGGCGTTGATGCCGGCCATGCCCATCTCCTCGATGCGCGGCTGGGGCGTCCTGGTGTCGGCCGGCCCGAAGGTCTTGTCGCCTTTAGGCCCGGCCTGGATGATGGGCAGACCCTCGATGCGCCCGTGGACGTAGCCGGCCATGCCGCACGGCCAACCGGTGTCTGCCACGCTCTTGGCCGTGGTGCAGGCCGCCGCCACGGCGCCGGTCGCCCAGACCAGGTCCTTCTCGCCGAGGCACTTCTCGCGGTATTGGAACGCCAGGTCGGCGGCTTTCCCCTCTCCGTCACCGCCGTGGGGACCGCGTAGCAGGCAGCGCCCGAAGACGCCGGCCAGGTTCCGCGCGTAGGGCTGAGCCCGCAACGCCTTCCACTTGGCGAATTGCCACGTGTCGAACATGTTGACCATGGCCGGCAACGTCGGAATCTGCCAGGCGTGCTTGACGCCGAAGAAGCTCGCGGCCAACCCGGCAACGACCATGGCCGGCAGACTGGCACCGTGTTGGGCCATCTCGTCCAGTATCGCCACGTCGGGGGCGCCGTTGCTGAATTCCATATCGACGGCCACCAGATGCGGGGCGTCGGCCCCCTCGTCGAACACCGGGTCGATCAACAGGGTGCGGAACCGATCGCACACCTCGGCCCGCCGGGCATGCAGAACGGACAACCGCAACCCCTTGCGAAAGTCGATCCTGGACACCAGGAAGGCCAATGACCGCCAGGCGGATTCGGTGTTCTGGACCTGCGGTGAATGCAACACGTGCGTCAGCCAGGCTGAGACGCGCTTGTCGATCTCCGTCAGGGCGTGGCGCAGGGCGGTGGCCTCTTCGGCCGGCACTCCGCCGCCGACACCCGCGGCGGCCGAGACCAGCTTGCCCATGGGCGACTTGCCCGGTGGCTTGGCTTCGCCGCCCTCCTCGCCGCCCAGGTCGATCTGGTCCAGCATGGCATCGACGGTGCCGGGATCGGCCGCCGGCTCGGCCGGCGTGAACCGAATCGCGTCCGGCAACCAGGACAGGGCCGCGTCCGCCGAAGCCGCCCGGCCCACCGCGCCGCCCAACTCGTCGGAGGACATCTTGCCACGCATGCGCTCGACGATCCTGCCGCGCACTTCCAATAGCGCCCGAGCCGGCGGAATCTGGCCGATCAGATTCTGGGGATTGAAAGCCTTCAACGAGTCGAAGCGCAGCTTGACCTCGATCATCGCCCCACCGGAGCCGACGGGGTCCTTGGTCGCATAGCTGATCGCGGGTGAGGCAGAAGCCATCACCTCGTCGAAGTTGTTCGCGTTGACCTCGACGACCCGCTCGCTCAGCGGACCGGACAAGGAACCACTCTCGCCGCCCGCGAAATCGTTGACGACCAGGATGTAGTACTTCTGGTCCGTGGTGACGAACAGTCCGGACGGGCAGGGGATGTCAACGTCCAGGTCCGGCGGTTGGGGTGGCTCGGCCATGGCGGGTTCTCCTGTGGAAGGTTGATACCGGCGCGTCGGTCATCCAAGGCGCAGGTGAACGGGGCTGTTCTCGGTCACGGTCGTGGTGGCCCGGGCGCAGGCTGTTGTCGCCAACCGTCAGCCCGTGAAACGGGCGTCCGCCTCGCCGCGGCGGATGGTACCCGCTGCGCGCCCCACTGTCGCTAGGCGATCATGCCTTTCGACGGCGACTTGAGCAGCCACATCTCGATCTCTTTGCGAATGGCATACATCGAGGTTTCGCAGCCGCCGCCGCCCAGGGCCAGGTCCACAATCCCGCTGGCCACCCGGCATTCCGGGCCGGCACCCAGCCCGGCACCGGCGAATCGATGGTCGAGTTCGTGTCCCGTCACTCGGGCCAGCTCGTTCATGTTGTAGATGATCGTCCCGACCTGGTAGGGGTCGTAATGCAGGTCGTAATAGAGGAACTTTCTTACCTTGGCTTCCTCGATCGAGTTCATGCCCATCTCCTTTCGGTTTGTGGTCTTTGTACGCCTTTGTACGCCCAGCGAAGCGCCGTCCCCCCAAAGGTCATTCCTTTTACGCCGTCCTCGGACCGCCGTGGACCCGCCCACCGGGGGGTTGATTCCGATCGCCCCCGGGCCGCGGTCCCGGCGGTCGGCTAGCTGAACCTGTAGGTAAACTGTCCCTCCGCATCGAGCCCCATGGTCAGTTTGGCCGGCATGGTGTCTTCGGCCATCTGCTGGAGTAACTGGCGCGACAGCTCGGGCAGCATCTCCCGGTCCAGCAGGTGATCGATCTGCCGGGCGCCGAGGTCCACCTGGTTGCAGCGCTGGGCCATCTCGGCGTACACCGCGTCGTCCGCCTCGAAGGCGATCTTGTGGGCGGCCGCCAGCCGTTTGGCCACCTTGTTCACCTTCATCCGGGCGATCATTTGCAGGATATCCGTGCTCAGCGTCAGGAACGGGATCACCGTCATGCGGGCCACCAGGGCCGGCTTGAAGTGCTCCCGCAGGTGCGGGTAGACGCCCTCCTTGAGTTCCTCGGCCGAAACCTCCTCGCCCGATTCGCACATGCCCTGAATGACGTCGGTGCCCAGGTTGCTGGTCAGGATGATGACCGTGTTCTTGAAGTCGATGATCCGCCCCTCGCCGTCGGCCAGAGTGGCCTTATCGAACACCTGGTAGAACAGGTTCATCACGTCGGGGTGGGCCTTCTCGACCTCGTCCAGCAACACGACCGAGTAGGGATGCTGCCTCACGGCCTCGGTCAGCACGCCGCCCTCGCCGTAACCCACGTAGCCCGGCGGCGAGCCCTTCAACTGCGAGACCGTGTGCTTCTCCATAAACTCGGACATGTTGATCGAGGTCAGGAACTGGTCACCGCCGAAGAGCAGGTCGGCGATGCTCAGGGCCAGCTCGGTCTTGCCGGTGCCGCTGGGCCCCACGCAGAGGAACACGCCCATGGGCTGGTTGGGGTTGCCGATTCCGGCCCGCGTGGTCCGCAGCTTCTCCGCCACCGTCTTGAGGGCGTGATCCTGCCCCACCACCCGCGTGCGCAACCGGTCCTCCATCTCCAGGATGGCCTGGACCTCGTCCTTCACCATGCTGCCCACCGGAATGCCGGTCCAGTCGGAGACCACAGCGGCCACCGCCGCGGCATCCGCCTGGGGGTGGACCAGCGGGGTCTCACCCTGAATTTCGTGCAACCGGGCCATGGCCTCGTCGATCTGCTTGCGCAGCTCGTCCTGGTCCACCGGCTCCGCGGTCTTGACCTCCTCCTGTTTCTTCTTGCCCGCTTTGGCCTCGGCCTCGGGCGTTGCCTTGCCGTCGCCGCCCGCGCCCTTGTCGCCGACCAGCTTGGCCCGCAAGTCGCGGATCTGGTTGACGACTTCGAGTTCCTTCTTCCAGCGCTCCTCGATCTTCTCCCGCTCTTCGAGCGCCTTGGCCCGGGCGGTCTCCATCTCGGCCAGGGCGTCCTCATCGATGGTGACGCCGGCGGTGCGATCTCGCTCCATCGCGGCTGTGGCGGTGTCCAGGTTGTTGAGCTGGCGATCGTAATCGTCCAGGGCCCCGGGGCGCGTGTTCATGCTGACGTTGACCCGGGCGGCGGCCGTGTCCAGCAGGTCCACGGCCTTGTCCGGCAGGTAACGCCCGCTGATGTACCGCTTGGAGAGGGACACGGCGGCCGTCACCGCTTCGTCCAGGACGAACACCTTGTGGTGCTTCTCGTACTTGTCCTTCAGCCCCCGCAGCATGACGATCGCGTCCTCGACCGAGGGCTCGTCGCAACTGACCAACTGGAAGCGCCGGGCCAGGGCGGCGTCCTTCTCGAAGTACTTCTTGTACTCGGCCCAGGTGGTGGCGGCGCAGGTCCGCAGCTCGCCACGGGCCAGGGCCGGCTTCAGCAGGTTGGCGGCGTCGCTGCCGCCGGCACCGCCGCCCCCGCCGATCAGCGTGTGGGCCTCGTCGATGAAGGTCACGATCGGCTGCTCGCTGGCCTTGATCTCCCGGATCACGTTCTTGAGCCGGTTCTCGAACTCGCCCTTCACGCTGGCACCGGCCTGAAGCAGACCCAGGTCCAGACAGATCATCTTCACGCCCTTGAGCGTGGGCGGCACGTCGCCCTCGGCGATGCGCAGGGCCAGTCCTTCGGCGATGGCCGTCTTGCCCGTCCCCGGATCACCGACCAGGATGGGATTGTTCTTGCGCCGCCGGGAGAAGATGTCGATCATCTTGCGGATTTCGTGATCCCGCCCGAAGACGGGGTCGATCTCGCCGGCCGCGGCTCTGGCCGTCAGGTCGATGGTGTATTGATCCAGCGCCCCGCCCGCGGTGGGCATCCCCGGCGCCCCGGTTGGCATGCCCTCGGGCCCTCCGGCGCCCTCGCCCGCGCCCAGGACGATCTCGTGGAAATGGTCCCGCAACTGATCGACGTCGATCCGGGTCAGTTCGGAAGTGTGCTCGGTGGCCTGCAGGTGTCCGGGGTTGAGCACCACGGCCAGCAACAGGGCCCCGCTACGGATCTGGAGCATGCCGAACTCGTCGGTCATCACCGCCGCCGACTGGAACAGCTCGACCAGCTTGGGCGACAGGGCCGGCTTGGCCCGATGCCCCACCCGCAGAGCGTCGAGGGCCTTCAGACAAGCCCGCCGTAGCGGCGGCCGGTCCACCTTGAACGTGTTGAAGATCCGGGCCACGTCACCGGTGGTCTCGTCCAGCATCCGCATCAACAGGTGATCGGGCGTCACCTCGTAGTTGGTGCGGGATACGCACAGGTTGGTAGCGCCCTGGAAGTGGTGGAGGCAGGCGGCATCAAACCGCCCGATCAAGCTGCGAAGATCCTCTGCCTTGGGTGCACTGGCCATATCGTGTTCTCCCGTGCCGCAGCGGGGCGTCGAGCCGGAGGATGCCCGCCGGCATTCCGCCGGAACGCCCGCTATACCGCCGCGACCTGCTCTTGCAACTCCGTTTCGGCCGCCGGCCCCTGCGTTTGGGCACCACTCTCCAAGAGTGCGGCCGCGCTCATGTCAAACAACACGGAGGTATCCGTCAGTTCCTCCGTACGAACCCAACTGGTGAACCCCAACCGACCGGGTTCACCGTCGGATGAAAGACGGGTCTCGGGCACCTCCTGACCGTAGACCTTGATCTCGATGGTGAAGGCCAGCGGGTCCGGACCGAACAGCTTGACCAGTGACCGGGTCTGGGCCCAACGCGAGGCGTCCGGCAGAAAGGACACGTAGGTGTCCCAGTGCACCGGCCCCAGCACGATCCGAAACGCTCCGCTCAGATCGTACACCTGCTCGCCCACGGTGAGGTCCACGCCCAAGCAGCTGTTGCTCGTCCCGATGCTGTTCATGTCGCCCGGGCTCAGCGGCACCCAGCGGCCCACGAACTGCTGCACCTCGACGTCGATCTCCTTCCAGTAATCCCGTAGCAGTCCCTCCAGGGTAACGGCCGACCTGGGATGCTGGGTCCAGACCCCGGCATACCGGATCAGACGGATCGGCGAGAGGCCCAAGACGGCCTCGTCGTATTCCGGTGGACAGCCGATCAAGCGCAACAGGTAGTCCGTGATCCTGTCCCGCCCGCTCATGCCGAAGACCACGTCGTAGCGGTACTTGGTCCAGGCCCGGTAAAACAGCGAAAGCAGGCGGTGGTGGAAGATGTCCAGGAAGTCGCGGACCGGAGTGGAGTCGGTCGCCCGCCCGCCCGCCGGAGGGCGATCGGTCGGGGCCGCTTCGGTCTGCTCGGCCTCGGTGGCGCTGTACGGCTCCACCGATCGCAGGATCCCGATGGCGTAGTGCAACGGCAGTGGCGTGCTGACGCCGTAGAGCCCCATGAAGGTCGAATCGATGACGTATTGCAGGCTCTCGCCCGGGCCGGACGGCGCCTCGATGATCCGCCGGACATCGGTCGGCGGAAACCCGACCGACACGTGAGGGCGGAAGCAAAGGGCCTCGCCGGCCACTGGACCGCGCTCGCCCACCGGCACACGGTCGTCGGCCACCAGATAGCGCTCCAACAGCCAGACCGCCGAGAAGAAGTCGAACTGCCACCCGGCTGACAGCAGGCGCTCCATCAGGACGCCGCCGCCGGGACTTCGCGTTGTCTGGCCGGCGTCAGTCATGTTTGGCGCCCTCGGGTCGAGTCTCCGCCGGAGTCAGTTGTTCGCCCCACCGGGGCGGGAAGCGGTAGATCTGCCCGCTGCGGGTGAAACGCACGTTGAGCTGGCTGTAGGCGTTGAGCGTCACGTACAGGGCCAGGAACCGATCCAGCACCGTGGCGAACAGGTAGGCGTCCCCCTCACCGGCGAAATGATCCTCGTTCAACTCGATATCCACCTGCGTCCCGCGGATGGGGGCCCCGCGCACCATCCGCTCGCTGAAGCTCGAGCGGACCGCGATGATGCCCTCCAGCATCCGCTGATGGGCCAACGCCGCCTGCACGTCCTGCTCGGACTCGAAGTCGTAGACCCGCAGCAGTTCCTTGAAGTGCTGGGCGTTGGTGAGCGAGACGTAGTTCAGGGACATGTGCGAGATCAGCCGCCAGTGCAGCCCCTTGCCCAGCGGCGGAGCGATGGTGGGCGTCGGCTTGAGCAGGTTCCGGAACCTGGTGCCCGGCGGCGAGCTGTCCGTCGGCTGGCTGATGTCACCGGCCCGCAGCTCGCCCGGAAGGTCGCGGCTGGTGCAGAACAGTTCGATCGAGATGGTCTCTTCCGGCGGCAGCTCCGCGCCGGGCGCACCGGCCACAAACGAGATATAGGTGTCGGTCCCCAGCCGCGGGTCGCCACCCATGACGTTGGGCGTCAGGTGGGCCTGGTAATACCCGCCCGACTCCGGCTCCGGCCCGGTCATGTGGGCGAAGGAGTAGAACGGCTGATACTCGCGCGTCTCCAGCCCGCCGGCATGGGACAGCCCGGCCACCTGCTCGACCGAATAGACCTCGGCGTGGCGACGATTGGCGATGCCGGACTTGCTCGGCTGAATCAGGTACCGCACGCGGTCGTGCCGCAGGCGGATGGGGTCGGCCGGATGTTGGAACAGATTGAGCACCGGCACGCAGTGCAGCCGAATGTTCTCCTTCGAGACCAGCGGGTAGGTCTCCAGCCGCCGGTTGAAGGTGAAGGCCAGTTCGATGGCGTCGGTCAGTTCCAGGCGTCGGACGGCCCGATCCAGCCCGTTCACGTCGATGTACAGGAACCGTTCCTTGAAGGCGAAGTACTCCTGCAGCAGGCGGTAGCCGGGAAAGGACCGCTCTGGATAGGGCAGCACCGCCTCGCGGCGGTCCAGGCCGGCCGGGCGCACCCGCTCCGGGCCGAGCACCTCCTCCTGCCGATCGTGTCGGCCGGACCCGTCGCTGACCGTCAGGTGGTCGACGTGGGCCGCCAGCAGCAGATACAGGGCGAACGCCGCCGCCGGATCGCCGGCCAGGTGGAAGCGGACCCACTGCAGTTGCATCTCCTCCAGCTTCGCCTTGGCGCCCGCCTGCAAGCGCAACACCAGGCGGACCGGCTTGGCCGCCTCGGTCTCCAGCCGAACGTTGACCAGCGTCCAGGGTCGCAGGACCACCGGCCAGCATGAGCGGTAACGGCAGTTCGTCCCTTCCACCGGAATGCTGGCGAACTCCGCCCCGCGCTCGACGACGAAGGGGGCCTGCATGCCCTCGATCTCGGGCAGCAGCTCCAGGTTGGTCATCGAGGGGATGGGCCGCAGGTAATGAGGCCAAAGCAGCGACATCATGCTGGCGGTGACTTCCGGCAACTCGTCATCGAGCTTCTGTCGAATGCGCCCGCACAGGAAGGCCACGCCCTCCAGCAGACGCTCGACGTCGGGGTCGCTGCCGCGGTCGCCCAGGAAGCGGGCCAGCTCGGGGTTGACCCGGGCGAACTCCGGGCCGACCTCGCGAAGGTATCGCAACTCGTCCTGATAGTAGGTGTTCGACACAGCCTAACCCGGCTTCACTTGACCCTGGCGGGCCGGCGCGTCCGGACCCCCGACTCCGGGGGAGCCAACGCACCGGTGCCGGGCCCGGCCCCTCGGGCACCCGATGATTCACGGGGCGGGGGTCTAGGAACGAACGTCGAACTGCCCGTCTCCGGCCAGCGACGTCTCGTACCAGACCCGGTGCTCGCCCGAGCGACTCACCAGAACCGCATCCACGCGAAAGGCCAGCTTCCGTTGCTCATCCTCGTCCGTCAACAGGGTCACGCGGGCCCGGCGGAGACGGGGCTCGTATTTCTCGATGGCGGTCTGGATCGCGTCCCGCACCCTCTTGACGTAGTCGCCCACGCCGATGGTCAGGTCCGCCAGCGCCGGCAGACCGTAGTCCGGCTGGGCCTCACTCATCCCCTGGCGGGCGTTGAGCAGCCGGCCCAGGTGGGTACGCACCGAATCCATCATGGCGTCCAGGTCTTCGGTCGCGGTGGCCTCGAAGCGCCGCCCCGCACTCTGTTCCCGAGCCGCGATTCGCTCCAGCAGCGTCTGTTCGCGCGGCACCGCAGTCCACCTTCTCGGGCCCCAACGGCCCGGGTCGTTCTCCACCGCCCCGCAGCACCAGCCACGGCGCCGCGGGCGCCGCCCCCCACCCCTCCCACCTCGTCCGAGGCGGGATACCGGGGGTCCCAGCGCCCGCGCCACCGCGAGCCCGAGCCGCGCCTACCCCGTCCAAGCGATCGGCGACGCGCCGATTAGCCGCCACCCGGGGAACGCCACTTGTCCATCTCGATCACGCTGTCCGGCAACCAGTTCCACTCGATCTCCTCGTACACGAAGCTGACCTGCTCCATGTGCCGATAGGACTCGTTCTGCGGAACGAAGCTCATCGGCATGTACGGCCGGATGTCCACGATGCGGGCCTGCCGCAGAGTAATGGTGTAGTACTTCTGCTCCGCCCGCGTGGCCGGATCGATCCGGTAGAAGTCGACGACCACCTCCTTGAGGTTCTGGCCGGTGCACAAGGCCTTGTGGAACCCCGGCGAGGCCTTGTCGATCAGCTTCACGATGCGGAACGGGCTGTGCACGCGGACACCGCTGGCCTGTCCGGTGGTCGGCTCGACCGGCTGATGAAGATGATGCTCGATCTCGAAAACGTCGGAAGTGTCCTCGCGGCTTTCCTTCTCCGAAGAGCCCGGGTACTCCCCCACTTTCAGGTTGCACGGAGTTGGCATGGTTCGATTCTCCTTTGGTTTCGAATCGCCGATCTAGTCTGCCTGTCCGCCCGCCCGAATCCCCACGCGAGACCCCTGCGGCGGATCATGACCTCCACTTGGAATGAGCAGCCCGACTCGGGCCTCCGTCACGGCCGGCCCGGCGTCCGGTGCAAATGACGGACGCCCCGCACCAACCAGCTGTGCAGACGGTGTGCCAGAGCCCCAACCTCACGGAAGCCGGCGAGAGAAAGGCCCCTTACTTCCGTCAGGCAAAACGCTTACGTGCCGGCCCGGCGTGCCACACCGGGCCGGCGGTCGAGGTTCAGTCCGTTGAACGTGTAGCCGACCGCCCAATCGCGACGCCCAGGTGGGCATATAACACCGCCCGCGAAACGGCGATCCGCCAAGGCAGGCCCCTCCCGGGCCACCTTCCCAACCGATGCCCATGACGGGCACCGCGGTCCCGACGAATCCCGGCGCCCAGCGCCGACGGACCACTAGGACGGAGGCGGATCGAACTGACCCACCATGGACAGTTCTACTTCCACACCCTTGAGCTTGAAATGCGGGACCATCTGGATTTCCGACTTAAACATGCCCGGTTTGCCCGGCACAGGCTCGGCCGTCACCTGGATTTCCTTCAGCGGATACTTGGCCGCCAACACGTCGTCCAGCGTGCCCTGACGACAGTACTGCTTGAGCCACTTGTTGATCTCGGCGACCATCTTCTCGGCGTCCATGACCCGCCCCATGTTCTCCCGCCAGATCACTTTGAGGTAGTGGGCGATGCGGCAGGAAATCATCAGGTAGGGCAGGGCCATGCCCAAACGGGCCCGGGTCTCGTCCTCCTTGCCCTCGGCCGTGTCCGGGAACTTGCCGACCTTCTTGGCCGACGGAGCGTCGAAGAAGGCCGCGTTGTCGCTCCCCTTCCGCATGATCAGCGGAATGAACCCGAAGTTGCACAGGTCCACGTCCATGTCCTCCGAGATGAGCGTCTCGGTCGGGATCTTGGTCTGGACCTGCCCGGTGGCCTCGTACTGGTGCAGCGGCAGGTTGGGCACCGTCCCGCCGCTGTTGGGCCCCACGATGGCGTTGTACCAGCCGAAGCTGGCGAAGCTCTCGGTCATGCGCCCGGCCATCGCGAACGACGCGTTGCCCCACAGATAGCGGTCGTGGTGCTCGGCCCGGACGTCCTCCTCGAAGGTGAAATCCTTGACGTCCTGGTCCTCGACCGTGTACGGCTTGCGGAGCAGGAACCGCGGCATGCACAGACCGATGTAGCGGGCATCGTCCGAGTTGCGGAAGGCGTTCCACTTGGTGTACTGCGGCTGCTCGAAGATCTCGTACATCTCCGCCATCCGCGGCAGACCGGTGAACGACTCCTCCTTCTTGCCGAACATCTTGGGGCTGACCCCGCCCAGGAAGGGGCACTTGGCCACGGCCGCCACCCGGGCGATCTCGGTCAGCAGTTCGCACTCGGGATTGCGGTTGTCGAAGGCGTAGTTGCTCGCCATCAGCCCGTAGGGGTTGCCGCCGAAGGTGTTGTACTGGTCGCGATAGACCGTCTTGAACAGGCCCGACTTCTGCCAGTCCTTGCAGTCCTGGAAGTCCTCCAGCAGGTCCTCCTTGGAGGCGTTGAGCACCTCGATGCGGATGTTCTGGCGAAACTCGGTGTTGTCCACCAGGTACCACAGGCTCCGCCAGGACGATTCGAGCTTCTGGAACTCCGCGTTGTGCAGGATCTCGTTGACCTGGGCGCTGATCTGCTGGTCGATCTCGGCGATGAAGTCGTCCACCACCTGCTTGTTGATGGTGAGCTTCTCCAGGTTCAGGCCCGCCGCCTTCTGAACGATCCCGGCGATCCCCTTGCGGTACAGATCCCGGTACTCGTTGTCCAGGTCCCAACTGTCGATGAGCGCGTCAACGGCGGTGGTCTCGCCGGCTCCCGCCGCCTGGGCCGCTTCTTGCGGTTGCTCTGCCATGACTCTGTTTCTCCGTTAGCTGGTGCGGACGACGTCGGGCGCCGTCCGGCTGGTCATCTCTTCCGGCCTACCCTTCCGACGGCGTCTCCGGCGGAGCCTCAGCCCCACCACCTTCCGCTGCCCCCGCGCCGGCGTCCGGAGTACCCTGCCCGCCCTCGGCCGCGCTGATCATCGCCAGAATCTGATCCCGTACCGCCGGGTCCTTGATGGCCCCCAGCAACTCCTTCTGGGCACCCTTGTCACCCATCTTGGGGCGCAGGGCCTTCATGGCGTCCCGCAGCTCGAGCAGCTTCTTGGTCTGCGGCACCTGACGGGCGATCGACTCCGGGCGGAAGTCCTTCAGCGTGCCGAACTTCAGCGAGACCGGCAGCTCGCCGGTGCCCACCACGCGGTCCGGAACGGCCGCGTCCAGCGACAGGTTGAAGCCCTGCATCACTGAATCGAAGTTGCTCTTGTTGATGTCCAGCGGCTGCCGCTCCTCGATGGGACGCTTGTCGTCCTTCAGCGTGTAGTCCCCCATCACGAGCATCCGGAAGGGCAATTCCGGTTCCGCCCCGCCGCGCAAGCGGTCTGATATCGCGATGTTGACCCGCGATTCACGAGCTTTTGATCCGGCCTTGGCCATGGAATGGCTCCTTTCTTACTGACCTAACCTCTCTTGGATCATTTGCCGGAAGGCTCGGCGGCCAACGCGGCCAACGGATCCAGTTGACACAACCAGGTAAAAGAGTCCCGGACCTTCTCCAGCGACTCCGGGGCCGGCGACTTCTCACTCGAAACCAGAGACTTCCGACAACGGTACAGCGTCTGGGCGACGTCAACCGCCAGACGCGGTTCCCATTCGCCGATGCCGAAGCGGTTGATCTCCTCGTAGCACTCCTCCAGCAAGGGGGCGGCCAACTGCAGACGCTGCGAGTCGAAGCACAACTGAGCGATGCGCAGCCGCCAGAGCAACTGATCCCGCCGCTGATTGCAGGTCATCAGACCCGCTTGCAGCTCCCGCAGGGCCTCCTTGAGCTTGCCCGAGGCGGCCAGTTTCTTGGCCTTGTCCGAGGCTTCGGTCAGCCGACCGTCCTCGGCCGACGCACCACCGCCGCCGCCGGCATCCGCGGTGACCACCTCCGAATCGAGCCACATCTTGGTCTCGCCGCCGCACAGCGGCCCGCCGCCGCGAAACTTCAACTCGAACAGCCCGTCCCCCAGCCGGCGCACCAGACCCGCCGTCGCGGAAACGACCGCGTCGTGGGCCTTCTCATAATCCGGACCCAGCCCCTTCATGGCCGCACAGGCGTAACGCTGCAAATCGAGCCATAAGGGATCGCTCGAGCGAAAGGCCGCCTCGGCCCCGTTGAGCAGATGATCCCAGAGCCCGTTCTTGAACTGATGCTCCAGGGCGTCGACGGTCGAAGCCTCCGGCGGCTCGATCTCGTATTTGGCGGCGTCCGAGGTGGGCAGCGATATCTTGGACCACTTGACGATCCGAACCAGAACGTAGCCCAGCGGGTTGGGCGGCTCCTTCTTGCGCAGGAAAGAGGCGGCCTGCAAGACCGCGTTGACGGCCCCGCTGACGTCCCCGATCTCACCGGCCGCAAAGCCCCCTGCCCCGGCGGCAGGTGCCGCGCCCGCTTCTCCGGCCGGAGCGGCCGGCGGCGCCGCCACCTGCGGCTTGGGGCGCATGCCCGCGTATTCCTTGACCTTCCGCTGGAACTTGCCGAAGTCCGGACGATCGTCCGGCATGCGCTCGGACAGGGCGGCGTCCAGCTCCGCGATCCGCTCCACGCACCGGTCCAGGGCGTCGAAGTCGCGGTCCCCCTTGGGTTGGTTCTCGCCGAACCAGCCGCCATCGGTGAAGCGGTCGCACAGCGTCTCGATCCGGGCCTTGCGGCGCCTGGGACGCGGCGGAACCAGCCCCTCCCAGAAGTTCTTCACCAGTCCGTTGATCAGGCCCAGGGCCGCCGCCAGGCCCGCGTAACCGTACTGCTTGAACAGGGCCTGCCCCAGGATGGAGGCGATCTCGACGTCCTTGGACTTGCTGCCCAGGATGTGGAGCCCCTGCTGCTCCATGGCGTACCAGTCGGGCTCCTCGGCCTCGATCCGGTCGGCCTTGCCGATCTCCGCGGTGACGAACATGTACTCCTCGTCGTCGCCGATGTCGGCTCCGCAGGGCTCACCGCCGGGGATCGGATCCGTGCCCAACTGGATGATCGGGTTCTCGTCGAGGTTCGCCATGAGTCCACCACGGCCGCGGCCGTGCAATCAACGCGTAATTGCCTTCATCCGACGTCTCGGTGCCACGATGGTCCGGCAGATCGGCGACCGACACGAAGGTGTAGCCACCCCTCCCGAACAGCACCCGTCGCGTTCGGTTGGACAAACGCCCGGACCCCACAAGGTCGAGCGCATCGGTTTTCAGGCGGTCGGCCCGGCCCGGATGCCGACGCGCTAAACTAGCAACACCCCCCAGAATGTCAAGAAACCGGCGCCCCGCTGGCCACAAAATCGCCCCAACTGGCCGAAGCACGCGGTTCAGGGACGTTTCCCGGTCGAGCCCCGTCGGCCGAGCCCGTCGCGCCGACCTCCCCGGAGCCTGTCAGGTCGTCCGCGTAGGCCGACGTGTGCCAGACGGGCGTCAGCAGCAGAAAGTCCTCCTCGCCGATCGCCTTGCGGGCCAGCACGGCCAGTCTCCCGGGCCCGGTATCCGCGTCACCGGTGATCATCAGCGACAGGTACTTGCGGCTCAGGTCCATGTAAGACTCGAGCCAGCGGATCCAACCGGCCGCCTGGACGTCCCAGGCCAGGCCGGTAGACAGTGGAAAGGACAGGGCGGCCTCGAAGTCGTCCGAGTCCAAGGCGGCGATGTTGCGTCCGGACTGCCCGATCGCGCCGGTCCAGCTGCCCAATTCCGCCCCGTCGCGGCCCGATCGGGTCTGCCCGAACCAATCGCCGAGAGAGACCGCCGAGGCCGCTGCCACCCATGAATCGTCCACGGTCTGGTCATCGATTCCCGATAGATCGATCTCGCGACCCTCGAAGATGGACTCGAACCGCCCCGGAGCGTTGAAGAAGCGGGCCACGTCATGGCGCAGGGCGGTCAGATCGCGCACCACCCGCAAGGCCGGCAGGAGCCGGGCGCTGCCGGGCCCGGGCCACTGCGCCGTCGGCACGCCCACATACAGGCACAGCGGAAAGGGCCGACCCCGCATGTCGCCGCCGTAATCCTGGATCGACGCCAGCACGGTCATGCCGGACTCCGGTATTCGGATGAAACATCCGCTGGACTCCAGCCGCCGGTTCGTCTTCGGCGAGTCGGCGGCGGTCTCGCTGCGCACCGCTTTCAACCGCCCGATGAACCGTTCGTAGCCTCTGAGAATCCAGTCGTTGAACTCGACCGCCCAGGCTTCGTCCGCCGTCGAGCTGTAGTAGTCCGGGTAGGTGGGCAGCTTGCCAAACCAGCGGAGCTTCGGATCGGGGCTCTGCTTGGTCGCCCTCGGTTTGAACAGATCGGTCCAACCCATCTTGGGATTATCTCGTCCCCGGCGCCCCGGCAGGGGGACCCCCCAGCGGTGTGCCGTCCATGGCCATCGGTAACCTACGGTCTCCTGCCGGCCGGCACAAGGCCGCGGCCGCCAGCGCACCGCAGCGCTAGCGATCGTCCGCCGCTCCCGATGCGCTCCGCTCCAGCTTGCCGATCGGATTGGGCAGAGGACGCACCAGGTTGAACACGAACTTCTCGCCCACGATCGTCGTGTCGGTCTTGAGGCCTCGAACCAGATCGCTCTGACCTTGGCGCTTCAGCGCCTCGACCAGGTCAAACTTGTGCACCGTGAGCCACTTGCCGTCGTCGGGCACGCCGTAGCGGTGCAGGTAGGCGCACAGAGCCAGCGGAGAGGATTGGCCCAGCACTCGCTTGACCGCCGGATAGGCCCGCGATGATCCCTCGATCTGCCAGCCGTCCACCAGCGACACCGACAGCTCGCCGCCGCCGGTGCTGCCGCTCCACCGCCAGACGCACTTCTGCGACCGGACCTTCTCCTCGTACAGCGTGGCTACCCGAAGCGGTCGTCCGGAGTCGCCGGTCGCGGACACCGCCAGCCCGAGATCCAGCTCGACCGCCTCGTAGTAGTGCTGGGCCGTGTCCTGAACCCGTTCCTTGCCGTAGGGAGGCATCACCGGATCGCCCCCGGAGACCTCGACGGCCAACTCACCCGCGACCCGGTCATCGCCCAGCCGCAGGAAAGTCCGCCACTCCTCGCAGCTCCGGTAGAAGGCGTCCCGCTCGCGGGCCAACCGATCGTCCTTGGGAATCGTCGCCTCGATCGGCTCGAACGCCTGCCGGGCGTTGGATATCTCCACCAGGAAGTTCGTGAAGTCCGCGAACTTCACCGTCTCCAGGGCATTGAGTTCTTCGCCACCCGGGCTGAGGTAGGGCCAGCCGTCGAACGGGTGTTCCCGTCCGAAGTACCGGTCCTGCACGCTGCAGAGGATGTCGGTTAACTCCTCGCTCAGCAGCTCCTGGGCCCGCCGTTCGAAGACGACGAACTGCCCGGTCAGCTTCTCGTCGTCCAGACGCGCCTCCTGGCGCAGAGCCTCGATGTCGCCCCAGGGAATGCCACGCTTGTCGCGCTGGCTCGGCGGCTGCTCGAAGCGGCGCGGCAGCTCGGCGGCGGCGGCGATTCCGTCGGCCAACACCCGCCAGCGGCGAACGAACTCGTCGGCCAGCGACTGCGCCGCGGGCTCGCCGGGCGCCGCGTCGGCCACCTCTCTGGGCACGCGGGCACGCTCCGCGAATCGACCTTGATCCGAAGGCCACCAACTGTCCACCGCCTGACCCCACCAGTAGGCCACGTCCTGCCAGTCCGGATCCTTCAGGTCCGCCTGCGTCCACTCCCCGTTGTCATCCTGAAACGTGGTCCAGAACGGCAGGGCCGACAGAATCTCGACCAGCGACTGCCGGAACTCGTCGCCCACGTCATCGCGGTTGACGCCGGATCCGGCCCCCTGGCTGCGCATCATGCCGGAAAGGGACTGCCAATCGCGGGCCCGCCCGAGCAGTCGCTCCAGGTCGCCCAGCTCCTTGGCCTTGTACGCCTGGCCCCAGGCACGCACGTAGGCCTGGAAGTACGTCTGGGCCGCGTCCTCCAGCCCCTCCAGGCAGGCCTCGTGCAGCGGGATGTTGTCGGACTCGCCGGGGAAGTAGAGGCTCTCGTCGAAGTCGCGCAGGGCCAGCTGCAGGTTGATGCACTCTTCCGACCGGTCCAGCAGAAACGTGGACGTGGCACAGATGGGAATCTGCAGTCCGCTCTCGCGCTCTCCCGGCGATTCGGTCGCCCGTGGAGACGATGACGATGAAGCCCGACGACGCGTTCGGCGGGTACGCTTTCTGGGCCGCTTAGAGTCCGCCTCCTCTTCCTCATCCTCCTTGGGCTTGTCTCTGCGCTCCACGCTGTTTTCCTCGCTCCGAGTGGGCAACGCGATCCGGTAGACCGAAGGCTGCTTGCCCAGGAAATCCTCGTCGGACGCCAGTTCCGCAAGACCCCACGAGCCCACCCGACCGAGCCGGGCGTTGATGCCGGCCAGAAGCTGCGTCGCCACGCCACGCGAGATGAGGTACTGCTGGGTCTCGTCGAGCAGGGCCAGATCGTCCGGCCGCCAGTACTCGTCGAACTTGGTCACGTCGACCGTGCTGGCCAGCTCCTTGTCGGCCTCACCCAACACGGCGAACAGGTCCTCCACCCATTGTTCGGGTGTACCGGGATCCGCGTCCGGGTCCAGTGGCGCCGCCACCAGCTTGTCGCGGAGGCCCCGCAGGATGTCGCGAACCGCGACGGCCCCCTCGGTCAGCACGATCCGGTCGTGCGTGGTGCCCCCGCCCGGAACCAGCGTGAGGAGCGGGGCGTACTCGTCGGGCACCTCGCGGACCAGGTTCTGGAACTCGTCGAAATTGCCCTCGTGGTAGTCGATCTCGGCCAATCTCGAGGTCTTCAGGCTTTCCCACAGCACCCGGTCCAGTCCGGGGAGCCCGGTGGCCTGGCTGCCCCGTTGCAGGGCCGCGATCGAGGCCGGTATGGTCGACTCCGGCGGCGACGGGCACCGCGCGTGGGCCTCGGTCAGCTTCTGCTGATACGCGATCCACACCTCCCGCTGGGCCAGCAGCGCGTCGCGCAACGGCTTGATGATCATGTACGGGCCGCTCTGCTCGCCCTGCCATTTGCAGCCGTCCAGCGCCTGGCTGAACCGGTCGTAGCTGGTCACGAACGTATCTTTGAACTGGAGCAGTGCCTCGCGGGTCTCGGGGTCCCGCTCGCCCAGATCGAGCATCGCGGTGTAGGTCGTCTCGACCTCGGTGCACTGGGTCCGCAGGCGTATCCATTCGCGCACCAGCGGATCGGGATGCCGATCCGTCAGCTCCGCGTAGCGCTTCAAGTACTCGTGCACCTGGACGACGCCCTGGCGAACCGTATCGTCCGTCTGCATCGCCCCGTCGCGCAAGGCCAGCGCGGGATTCTGCCAGTTGCCGACCTCGCCGCGGATGACGTTGAAATAGTTGGCCGCCTGGTCCCAGAAATGTTCGCTCTGGCTGCGCACGAACGTCTCGGGGTCCTCGACCACCGCACCCATCGCCCGCAGCCCCTCGAGCGTCAGATGCTCGGGCGGGGCCTGCTCGCCCGCGCAGCCGACCCAGACGACGTACTGCTCCAGGGCGTCCATGTACTGCGCCGCCTTCTGCCGGCCCTCGTCGTCCCAAGGCAGTTGGGCCAACTGGGCCGACCGTAGCGCCTCCCCCACGTCCAGCAGCACCTGACGCAGAAGCCGTTTCTCGAAGATGCCGGCTTGAATCGTCTTGAGGTGCTCGACCGGCTTGTGGGTGCCCACGCCCCAGGAGAGCAGGGCGGCCCAGAAGCGGTTCTCCTCCAGGCTGCTGATGTCCCGGCTCAGGTCGCTGGTCAGCACCAGGGCGTTGTCCGGCGTGGTCTCGTCCGTGGGGCCCAGCCGCTGGGCGTCGACCCGCGGCGTCCCGATCACCCCGTTGAACTTCACCGAGCTGGCCGCCAGAGTCCCCACCAGTCCCACGCCGAGCACGATGCTGGCCACCTTCAGCATCTTGGCCCACTTGCGCTTCCGCAGGGCCTCCTCCTCGTTGCGGAAGACCAAGCCGTGCTCGGGGAACACTTTTCTGAACAATACGTCCTTGATGAAGTGCGGGCGCTTGTTGGGGTACAGATCCAGGCTCTGGAACTGGGCGCCCGCCTCCGGACCCAGACGCTCGGTCAGGTGCTTGAGGATGAGCTGCCCTTCCTGAGTGGCACTGGTGAAGTAAGCGCCGCGGTAGATCAGGTTCTTGACCGCACGCGGGTTCTTGATCATGGGGAACAGCGTGCGAACGTAGGTCTGCAGCGGCTCGCGCAGCTCCCGGAACTCCTCCGGGAAGCTGTAGGCCAGCCCCAGATCGCCCTCGTCCGCGTCGTCGTTCATCCGCCGCAGGCGAAGGTCGTTCAGCCGCCCGTACAGCGTGTCGAAGTCCCCCTTGAACGTCTCGGGATCGTACAGCTCGTTGAATACCCCCGGCCTGGACATGCCGAATATCTGGTTCTTGATGGTGATGTCCCGCTCGGCCCGGTCGAAGTACTGCATGAACCCGACGATCTTGTCGCACTTGGTGATGACCAGATAGGTGGCGAAGGTCACGCCCAGCTTGTTCTGCAGGTCGCGCAGCCGCTCCAGCGTGGTGTTGGCGACCTGCTCGATCTTCTCGGGCGGGTCCTGCAGCAGGTGGTCGGCCGAGATGCACACCAACGCACCGTTGATGGGATAGCCCTTGCGCCCCTTTCCGACGGTGGCCAGGAACGCCTCCCACTCGCGGCGGTCGGCGTCGTCCTTGGGGTTGCACAGCCGCCCGGCCATGTCCACGAAGATGGCGTCCTCGGTGAACCACCAGTTGTAGTTCAGCGTGCCCAGCTGGTACCCCTCCGGCTTGCCGGTCGAGAAAGTCAGCCCGCCCTCGTTGATCAGCTTGGTCTTCCCGCAGCCCGAGTCGCCCAGGACGATGTACCAGGGCAGGTCGTAAACGCTGATGCCCAGGCTCTTGCGCATCTCCCGGATGGCGGTGAAGAACTTCTCGTTGTTGGCCTTGATCGCCGCACGCACGTCCACCGCGGCCATTCCACCTTCGGCGTCGGCGGCTAGGTCCGCCGCCAGCTTCTGGCCGCGCTTCCTTTTGCCCCGACCGAAGATCCGGGAAAGCAGGAAGGCCAGCAGGCAAATGCCCAACACCGCCCCACCCACGATCAGGATGACGAAGAACAGGGGCATGCCCGGGAACAGGAACCGCTGCAGGATGTAGATCGCGCCCAGCGGCGTTCCCAGCCCGGCCATGGCGACCATCATCTGAACCTCCCGCGGGAGGCCCCTGTAGAGTTGGAGCAGTTTTTTCATGGCCCGTACCTCATGCCCCGCTCAAGCGGGGGGCTTGCGTCGCACGATGACCCCTGCCGCGATCCCCGAACCCCTTACGACCGGTCGCCCCCGGCATCCCGGGCCTCGACCCAGGCCGTGGCGCTCTCCCGAATGTCACCCACCGCACGCTCCCAGGCCATGCGGAAGGTGAACAGCGACAGCCCGATGACCACCACAAAGATGGCCAGCACCACCGTCAGGCTCGCCCCCAGGCTGTAGGTGATCTTCAGTTCCTGGTTGTGCCGGTAGGCGTCGGGAAACATCTCCTTGGCCCGCGTCGAGGCGTAGGCGGGCAACCGACTGAACAGCCGCCGCGTGTAGTCGGCCAACTCCTGCGGACGGTCGTGGAACTGGCCCTTGAACCCCAGGCGCAGGACGATGAAGTAGAGGCTCAACTGCTCGGCCAGTTCGTCCTTGTCGCGGCGATCGCGCCGCTCGGCCAGCTCGTACTCCCGTTGCAGTTCGTCACAGTCCCGGAAGAACTCCTCGCCGCCCAGCGCCTGGGCGTGATTCACGATCTCCGGGTCCGTCTCGAAGGGGTTGTCGAACCAGTAGTCTCGACCGGACCAGTCCGTGTTGATCATCACGTAGTCGAGCAGGTAGACCATCGCCCCCTTGATGTGATCGTCCCAGCCGCGCTCGGTCACCGGGTCGTTGCGGGCCAGGTCCTCCGCGTCCCGCAGCGCCGAGAGCGCTTCGTACCGGACCGCGTCCGGGTCGGGCACGTTGCCGTGCTTCACCTGCCGCCTGAAGTTGACCAGGAACTCGAATACCGGCCAACACGACTCGGTCAACCGCAGAGACGGCTGCGCTGTCTGTTCTGTCATGCTCGTTTCGCCAGCACCACGTACAACGACGGGTTGAACTTCTCCAAAGCGGCCAACTGGCCCTCCTGAATGCTGACCCGAATGCCACGCTCCTGCTCGCATTCACGCCAGTAGTCCGTCCGGTCCGTACCAAT
>DATKXO010000162.1:0-2110 GCA_035528995.1 Phycisphaerae bacterium
CTCGGGCGGCGGCACAGCAGCGGGCCGTGCTTGCCACCTCCGCGGCCGGACCGCCGTAAGTCCCGCCGCTTTCGTCATTTACAATGGAGCCGATGGGACTCGAACCCACGACTTCTTGCATGCCATGCAAGCGCTCTCCCAACTGAGCTACGGCCCCGGCGAATTCGGAGTTTCCTGTTGGAAATGGTCAGGGGCGGATTTGAACCGCCGACACACGGATTTTCAGTCCGTTGCTCTACCAACTGAGCTACCTGACCGCACGGGTCACGCCGGACGACGAACAGCGTATTTCCACGGTAGGGCGTGGGGCGGCCGGCGTCAAGCCCGATCCTGATCACGGGGACTGGCGTCGGGCGCGGTTCCGCCGGTGGCCGCAGCGTTGCTGCCCAAGGGTCTCCGGATAATTGACCCCTGCCCGTCTTGCACCCGATAATATGGGCGGGTGGCCGGACCGTGAGCCGGCGGGGCACCCCGATAATTTTGCCCGCTGCGGGCTGAAAGGGGCTTGCGTCGCCGATTCCGAGGCCCTAGAATATGAGCGACAAGAGTCGAGCTTTCGGCGTTCGTGGCGAACTACGGGACCACGTCTGTGTCGTTCTTTGACGGCATGGTTCTGATCGGAGGTTTGTGGTTATGGCAACGTCTAAGCGATCGCGCAGAGGATTCACACTCATCGAACTGCTGGTGGTGGTGGCAATCATCGCCCTGTTGATCTCGATTCTCCTGCCGGCCTTGAGCCGCGCCAAGGAGCAAGCCCGGATTTCCACCTGCCTGGCGAACCTGAAGGGCATCGGGCTGGCGGCCAACCAGTATCTGTTCAGCGGGCGGAACCTTGATCTGCCGTGGGTATTGCCCTGGTCCACGACGCAGAGACCTTATTGCGTAGAGGGTGAGCAATACGTCATCCGCGGCTGGATTTCGGAGTTCATCTGGGGTGGGACGTTTCCCTGGGCAAACAGCCGCGACTGGTTCAACCTGGGGGGCCAGCAGGGCGGTTGGACAGCGGACACCTACGAGGTGCGGCCCAAGCACCGCCCGCTCAACCCGTACTTGTCGCCCGACGTGTCTTGGGATCGCCATCAGTACCCCGATGACAACGCAAAGAAGTCTCCGCCCCAGGAGGAATTCCCCGGGTTCTTCAGGTGCCCTTCGGACGACAGCCCGTGGGTGCCCATGGTGCAAGGACAGAACCTGGACGTCGAGCCCGACACGCCGTTCACCACCTGGCATTTCTGGGGCACCAGTTACGCCATCAACTGGTACTGGCCCTATTACTACGAGGGCGTCCCACCCTACGACGGCGACCCGTACAATGGGGAATTCAACAACGTCATCGGGTCGAACATACTCTCTAATGGGCTGATGGGGCTCGGCTCGCACCTCGTCCGCGACCGGCAGTCGCGCTACTCGTCGGACTTCATCATCTTCTACGAGAACCGCATGAACTACGCGTTGGAGGGTGCCCGGCCGCCCGGGGCAACCACTATGCTCCCCGACCAGCAGAGCGCGCGAAAGTCGCTGGTCGGCTGGCACAAGCAGCAAGACTACCATGCCGCGGCGTTCCTGGACGGCAGCGCGCGTTACGGCAGGTACGACACGCGGTTCGTGTTCGGCGACGACTGGAGCATCTGGCCTAACAAGCCGTGGGACGGGATCTGGTATCAGTTCCAGGACTTCCCGCCCACAGATTTTTACGCCGTCCCGCCATAGAGCGACGTTGGCGTAACTCAAGCGTGTTATTCGCCCGGTCGGCGTGACGGATGCCGTCACGCCGACCGGGCTTGTTTTGCAGGCGCGGCTCGGTCAGCGCGGCGCGCGAATCCTTTCGAGTGCGTGCAGCTCCCGCGAAAATACATTGCCTCGCCGATTCCGAGGCCCTAGAATATGGGCGACGAGAGTCGAGCTTTCGGCGTTCGTGGCGAACTGCGGGATCACGTCTGTGTCGTTCTTTGACGGCATGGTTCTGATCGGAGGTTTGTGGTTATGGCAACGTCTAAGCGATCGCGCAGAGGGTTCACACTCATCGAGCTGCTGGTGGTGGTGGCAATCATCGCCCTGTTGATCTCGATTCTCCTGCCGGCCTTGAGCCGCGCCAAGGAGCAAGCCCGGA
>DATKXO010000163.1:0-32002 GCA_035528995.1 Phycisphaerae bacterium
CCGACTCGGTGCGGACGCCGGTGACCACTCCTTCAATCAACGTCGGGGCGGCGGGGTTGGCGGGGTCCAGCCCGCTGACCAGCTTGCCGACCAGGGCGTGAGCGGCCGCCTCGGGTGAAAGCACGGTGTCGAGCTGTTCGAGTGACAGCTCCAGCCCATTATCGAGCCGCAGGAAGGCCTGGCCGTCGGTCGAGAAACGCACCGCGACAACAACGCCCTCCGGTCGCAGCCCGGACGGATCGGCGGAATCGGGTCGGCCGGTGATGTAGTGGCCGATCAGAGCCGAAGCGGACCCGTAGCGCTGCTGGTCGGTCAGGGACTTGAGCGAGTCGGCCAAGGTGCCGGACAGCTCGATCTCGCGGATGCTGGATATCTGCTGGAGCAGTTCCTGATTGCTGGTCGGCTCCAGCGGGTCCTGATTGACCAGTTGAGCGATGAGCAACTGGAAGAAATCATCGCCGCTCAATGCGCCGGCTCCACCGATGGACGTCGTGGTTCCAATGGTTGCGGTGGGTGTTATGGCCGCGCTTTCCATCACGATTCTCCGCTGGTCGCAGAGCAGCGCTCGCCTCCGGCCAGCGCCGCCGACTGCTACACTCTCACGTCCAGCCGCGGCTCCGCTGCGGCCCCTGCTGTCCCTGCGTCCGGTCGGTGACCGGCTGCCACCAGCTCGTCACCGATCTCGGTCGGTTCGGTATCCATTTCGTCCGTCTGGTCGGCGGTCGCATCCGGCCCCAGGCCACCGGCGGGCAGTTCCGTACCGGTGACATTCGGTTGACGCTCGCCGCCGGGTCGTTCGTTCCCGGCGTCCTGGTCCATTGCCGGCTGGTCGGTGTCCTCTGCGCTCGTGTTCGCGTCTCCGCCGGAGACGTTATGCTGCTGCGCTGAAACGATTTCGAGGCGCTCGATCGACAGGCCGTGCTGCTGCAACGCGGCCTGTAGCTGGGCAATGCGCGTGCGCAACAGCTCGCCGGCCGTGTCCGTCTCGGTCCTGACCAACAGTTCGATCCGTTGGCCGTCCATGCGGGCCTCGATCTGAATGCGCCCCAGCTCCGGCGGATCGAGGCGCATTCGTACCGTCGAACGGGTCGCTCCGAGATTGAGGCGAATCGAACGGACCAGGCGATCGAAGTCGGACCGCTGGGTGGTCTCGGCGGCGCGGGTGTCCGGTGCCTGCGACGTCGGCGAGGGATTTCCCGCACCGCGGCCTGCCTTGGTCGCGGGCTGCCCGCCCCCGGTCGAGCCGGCCGGCACCTTTGCCGTCACGGCCTGTTCGACGCCCGTGACCGCGCGGGGGCCGGCGGCGCCGGAGCCGCGGGCGCTCAGGATACGGGCCATCTGGTTGGCAACGGGTTCGGACTGCCTGGGCGCTCGGGCCACGGCCGGATCGGCCGGCCCCACCGGCGGCGGCGTCCGACCGGCCGACTCGGCCGGCGAATTCACTGGTGACATGGCTTTGTCACCCAGCGCGTGGCCCGTCGCCGGTCGCGTCTGGCTGACGGTCGCCTGGTCGCCCGGCGGACGAGCGGTTGCCGGGCCGTCGGCGTTCTTGGCCGCGTGTGGCGTGGAGGAAACACCAGCCTGCCGGGCAGATGCGGCGGACGGTTCGCCCGTTTTGGCCGGCACACGCGGACCGGCCTGCGACTTGCCCTCGGGCACCGGATTCCCGGTCTCGCGGCCCGGGCGGCTGCTCGCTTCCTGCTCCTCCAGTGCCAGGCGTGCGGCTCGCGGACCTCGTTCGGCCGCCCCCGGCTCCCAGGGGCTCTCGAGTCGGGACGATGGCCGTGCATTGCGAGACGCGTCGGCCTGCTCGGTCATCTGCTCGAGACGCTGGCGCCGGGCGTCGCCGGTGCCGCCGCCAAACGGAACGCTCTCATGGTGGAGTGTCGATACGACGCTGCCGAGCCGTCGCCCGGCCCCGCTCTGAGCCACCGCCAGCAGGGCGGCGAACGCGTCCGGCGCGGCGGCGGCCTGTGACTCCCGGTCGTCGTTATCGGCGACGGCCGAAGGCGTCGGTGCAGTGGTGTTGGGTGGCGCGACCGTCATCACGGCGAGGTCAACTCCCGTTTCCTGCAAGTAGTTCGCTGTCCGCCGGGGCCATCTCGCTGAGCAACTGGTAGATCTGGCCCATCTTCTTCTTCTGGGCCGTCGTCTTTGCGGCCTCGATGATGCGCTTGGCCTTGCGGGTTTCCATCTGCAGCAGCATCTGTGCGGCATCCTCGGGGGGTTTCTGCAAGAGATAGTCCACCGCCACCTTGGCATTGAGGCTGCCGAGCAGGGCGAGGTCCTTGCGGAAGCCCTCGGAGCGCTCCTGCGTGTCCCGCTGACGGCGCTGGGCGGCGAACTCGTCCTTCTCGCGTTGATGGGCCTCGCGCTCGCGGGTGACCTTCAGCAGTGCCGCCCGGGCGGTGGCGGCCTGCTGCTCCAGCTCGGCCATGCGGCGGTCGATCATGTGGCGGGTGATCTGCTCGGTCGTCTGTTCGTTCTCGATGGCTTCGGCGGACTTGGCCGGCGGTTCGACCGGGGCGATCTCCTGAGCCTGAGCGGTCTGGGGCGCGGGCCACTCACCGCGCAAGACGGTGGCGATCTGCTCGACGCGTTCTGCGGTGAGGCGCCCCGAGCCGACCAGATACGCGAGCCCGGCACCGGCGGCCAGCACGTTCAGCAGGGCCAGCAGGGCCACCAGCCGAAAGGCTTTTTTGACAGCCCCCATCATGGTCGATCATCCGTGACCGCAACGGGCACATTCGTCAGCGCGTTGCGTCGGGCACACTGAGCGGCGATCTCATCGCTCTCGGCCCGGTCGAGGCGGGCCAGGGTGAGGTCGTGGTCTCGGCGCTGGCGCTCCTCGAGCTTGTCGAGGATCTTGACGGCCTTGGTGGCCTCGGCGAGGACGCCCTGCTCTCTGGCGAGTTCACCCTGGAGTGCGGCGACTTGCCGTCGTGCCGCGGTGATGCCGTACCGCAGGTAGTTGGTGTAGGCGCGGTAGCGGCGAACGGCGGTCAGATCGATGGTGCATACCGGTGGGGCCCGCTCCACCCCGGGGGCGGCGGTGCCCGGGCTGCTCGGCGAGGCCAGGCCGCGCATCGCGGCGGTGTGCAGCTCGATCTGATCGGTGAAGCCGTCGATCTGGTCCTGGACGCCGGCAATCTGTCGGAGCCTGGCGGCCACGGCGCGGCGACAATCGTCGCGTCGCTGCCGGCGCACCCTTCGGAGCGTCTCGAGCCGAAATCGGAAGCGTTTGGCCATCAGTTCACTCGCTCGGTTGGCCGTTTCCCACGGCACGGCTGCCGTGGTCCTTGGCGCCGTCTCCTACGTCGCCACGGTCCGGGGCTGCGGTCGCCGCTGCGATCCCAGGCGCGAGCGCAGGTCGTTGATCTCGGTATCCAATGCCAGCAGGGCGTCACACGATTCGGAGAATCCCGCCCGTTCGTCGATGCCCTGCCTCAACAGCTCGTCGATGCGCGGTTTCATCTCGATGGCCAGGTCATACTCGGGATTGGTGCCACGGGCGTAGGCGCCGATGTTGACCAGGTCCTCGATGTCGGCCCAGACGGCCAGGACGCGCTTGACGTTTTGGGCGGCAGCCTGATGCTCCGGCCCAACCACCTCGGGCATGAGCCGCGAGATGCTCTCCAGCACCGAGACGGCCGGGTACTGCCCGCGGTTGGCCATGGCCCGCGAGAGCCAGACGTGCCCGTCGAGGATGCCGCGGATGGCGTCGGAGATGGGCTCGTTGATGTCGTCGCCCTCGACCAGCACGGTGTACAGGCCGGTGATGCTGCCGCGATCGGTTCGCCCGGATCGTTCAAGCAATCGGGGCAGCAGGGCGAACACGCTGGGGGTGTAACCTTTGGTTGCGGGGGGCTCGCCGGCGGCCAGGCCGATCTGCCGCTGGGCCATGGCCATCCGCGTCGTCGAGTCCATCAGCAGCAGGACGTCGTTGCCCTGGTCGCGGAAGAACTCGGCCACGGCGGTGGCCACGAAGGAGGCCCGCACCCGCATGACGGGTGATTCGTCCGAGGTGCTGACCACCATGACCACCCGGGCCAGTCCCGCCTCGCCCAGATCCTTGCGTATGAAGTCGCCCACCTCGCGGCCGCGTTCGCCCACCAGTGCCACGACGGTAACAGCGGCCTGGGTGTTGCGGGCGATCATGCCCATGAGGATGCTCTTGCCCACGCCGGTCCCGGCGAAGACGCCCAGGCGCTGCCCGCCGCCGACGGTCAGCATCAGGTCGATGGCCCGGACGCCGGTGGGCAGGGCCGTGTCGATCGGCCGGCGCGACAGCGCCGGGGGAGGATCGGCCTGGACGGGGTACTGGGCCTCGACGGCGATGGGCCGGTCGGAATCGATCGGACGCCCCAACCCGTCGAGGACCCGCCCGAGCATGTTCCGCCCGACCGGCACGTGCTGCATGGCCGCGTTCGACACCACCGGATCACCGGCGGTCACGCCCAGCGGATCGGCCAGCGGCATCAGGATGGTGCGCTCACCGGAGAACCCGACCACTTGAGCATCGATGGGAGGGCGGTTCTCGGGCTCGATGCGGCACATCGTCCCGGTGGCGGCCGGCAGCGACCGAGCCACGACGGTGAGCCCGGTCACCTCGGCGACGCGGCCGGTGATCCGCAGCGGCATGGACCGCTCGACGATGTGTCTGTGACGATCAAACAGTGCCACGATCCATCAGCTCTCGGCTATGGCCCGCCCGCGGTCAGCTTGCAGCCCTGCGGGCGCAGTCACCCGCCGGACAGGCCCGCTCTTACTCCTCGGTTTCGATCCCCGGCTCCGCCCCCTCAGCGGTCGCTTGTGGTTTCACGCTTCCCAGCAGCAGCGTGGTGATCTGCTCGAGCTGAGTCTCGAGCGTGGCGTCGATCTCCGTTCGCCCGCAGGTCACCTTGGCACCCCCTGGGCTGATCGAGTCGTCCTGGACGAGGGCGACGTGGGCCCGGTCGCCGAACTCCTCGACGCGCTGAGCGGCGAAGCGCCGCAGGGCCTCCAGATCAGCCGAGTTCGCCCGGACGGTGAGGTCGGTCTTGCCGCCCACCAGTCGCAGGGCCTGCCGGACCGCGCCTGCGGCGGTGTCGCGGTCGATGCAGCCGATCCTGTGGGTGATCTTGCCGGCGACGAAGACGGCGAATTCGAGCAGGTCGCGATTGGCGGCGATCAACAGGTCCTGCCTCTGTCGTTCGAAGGCGTCGATCACGGCGGACATGGAGGCGGCCAACTCGGCATGTTCCCGGTTGAAGCGCTCGGTGGCCTCGGCCAGGGCCTGCCGGTGCCCCTCGGTGCGCCCCTCGGCGAGCCCTTTCTCGAGGCCCTCCGCATGTCCGCGCCGCCGGGCCTCTTGGCGAAGGCGGCGGGCTTCGAGCCTGGCTTCGGCAACGATTCGCCCGGCCTCCTGCCTGGCGCCGGCGACCACTTCGTGGGCCTCGGCCAGGTGGTCGGCCAGGTCGAAGGAGACCATCCGCCGCAGTAGCTTTCCCTGCTGCCCCTGTTTGATGATTGTCGGCATAGCGTCTGCGCTCGCGCCCGGCCCCTTTCGGGGGGGCCGGAGACAGTGCCGGTTAGACGATCAGTTCCTTCTCGCCGCCCCGACCGGAGATGATCAGCTCGCCGGCGTCCTCCAGGCGGCGGACCACGTCCACGATTTTCTGCTGGGCCCCCTCGACGTCGCTGACCCGCACCGGGCCCATGTACTCCATGTCCTCGCGGATCAACTGAGCCGCCCGCTCGGACATGTTCTTGAAGATCTTCTCCTTCAACTCCTCGCTGGCGGTCTTGAGGGCCAGGGCCAGCTCTTCGTTGTCCACCTCCTTGAGGACGGCCTGGATGCCCTTGTCGTTGACCAGCATGATGTCCTCGAAGACGAACATGAGCCGCCGGATCTGCTCGACCAGATCGGGGTCTTCACTCTCGAGGGCCTCGAGGATGCCCTTCTCCGTGGCCCGATCGGCGAGATTGAGCACCTCGGCGACGGCCTCGACGCCGCCGACCTTCTCGAAGGTCTGCGACATCACCCCGCTGAGCCGCATCTCCAGCCCGCGTTCCACCTCCTTGATGACCTCGGGGTTGGTCTGCTCCATGTTGGCGACGCGGGCCACGACCTCCAACTGCTTGGCGTGGGGCAGCCCGGTGAGGATCTCGGCGGCCTTACCGGAGGGCAGGTAGGAGAGGATCATGGCGATGGTCTGGGGGTGTTCCTCCTGAATGAAGGCCAGGAGGTTCTCGCCGTCGGTCTTGGCCAGGAAGCTGAAGGGCTGCTTGTAGACCTGGCTGGTGATCTGCTCCATGACGCGGCTTGCGACGTCGGGCGGCAGGGCTCGTTCGAGCAGGCCCCTGGCGTAGGACAGTCCGCCCTGCTCGGCGCACTGACAGGCCAGGGCGATGTGGTAGAACTCCTCGACCACCTTCCCGCGGACGCTGTGGTCGACCAGGTCCATGGAGGCGATCTCTCGCGAAACCTCCTCGACCAGGTCCTCGGGAAGCAGTTTGAGCACCTTGGCGGCGGCGTCGGGGTTGAGGCCCAGCAGCAGGATGGCCGCTTTGGACAACCCGCTGAGGTGGCTGTCACCCTCGTTGCCCGGCACGGTAACGGATCGTTTCTTCGCCATGGCCTCGCCCCCCGGCTAGTCCTGCTCCGCCCAGCGGCGGATGAGGTCGGCCGCGGTCTCGGGGTTCTCCTCCACCATGGTGGAGACCTGGTCGCTGAGGTTCTGGAAGCGGAGCGTGTCCTCATCGACCTCCTGCCCGACGAGGAAGCCCTCGGTCGCCTTGGCGCTCTGCAGCGGCTGGGTGTACTCCTCCTGTTCCTCGGACGGCGACCTGGGCAGCGGGAACTGGGCGGTCGAGCGGACGGACCTGCGGACCAGCATGACCATCATCAGCAGGGACATCAGGGCGAGCCCGACCAACCCCGCCTGCGGGCCGTAGTCCATCAGCCCGGCCACCGCGCCCTTGTCGTCCGGGCCGAGCCCCGCCACCAGGGGCGAATCCACGAACTGGCCCGGCAAGCCGGGAGCCAGATCGGGGAACCAGTCCACCTGGACCGCGTCGTCGTCGGTGATACCGATCACGTTCTTGACCGTGGCCCGCACGCGCAGTTTTTCGATGTCGATGAGGCTCTTGAGATCGACGTCGGTGGGCTCGCCCTCCTCGCCGTGCTGGGCCCGGTAGACGCTGACGAAATAGCTCCGCGGGATACCGACCGAGGCGGTGACGGCTTTGACCGTGAAAGGAATCTGTTCGGACTCCTCCACCCTGGCCACATTGGCCGGGAAGAACTCCTCCTCGCTCTCATCCGTCACGACGTTATGCCCGTTGCCCGAAGCGCTGAGCGCGGTGCCGGTGTTGGGGTTCAGGCCCGATTCGTTGGCCGCCGTACCCGAGTTGGACTCCTCGCTGCGGGACTTGGCGCTCTTGGGGGCGGCGTCGGTGTACTCCCGGGCGATGGTCTTCTTCTTGACCGTTTCCAACTCGACCGCGATGGCGACCTTGACGCCCGGGATGTAGTCGAGGTGGCCGTGGATCTTCTCCTCCAGGTGCTCCTCGTTCTTCTTCTTCTCTTCGAGCAGGCCGACGCTCAGCACCTCGTCGGGGGCGGGGATGATGCGGGGGCGACCGTCCACGATGACCTTAATGTTGTGGGGCTCGAGGCCGGCGACCGCCCCGCTGGTCAGATCGGCGACCGCCTGCACGGCCGCCTGAGACATGGTCTTGCCCCGCACCATGGCCACGTCCACCGAAGCGGTGGGGGTGAGGCTCTCGAGGGCCCCCAGGCCGCGACGCTTGACGTCGTTGATGAAGACCCGGGCCTTGGAAACGTCCGCCGAGGAGGCGATCACGGCGGCCAGCTCGTTCTGCAGGGCGATGAGGAAGTTGCGCCGGTTGATGCTCTCGGGCACGAAGGGCGACTGGTCCTCGAGCAGGTTCTCGAAGCCGAGCGTGGTGTCCTGTGGCAGGGCGCCCTGACTGGCGAGTTCGCGCTGCAGTCTGCGCCGGTCTTCGGGCTTGACGTAGATGCGATCGCCCCGCTCATCGAAATCGACGCGCATGGCCTTGAGGGCCTCCACCGCGGTGCCCATCTCCTGAAGGCTCATGGGCTGGTCGAGCAGGGGCTCGAGCTGCGGCCGGGTGGACGACTGGGCCAGCCATAGCAGCGAGCCCAGGATGATCACGGCGCAGAGCCCTATAGCCAGTTGCTGCGACCGAGTCATCAGGGCGAGCTGTTGCTGAATCCTGGTGGACAGTCGCCGGAGTGTTTCCATGGTCAGACTTTCCTATCGCCGAAGCGTGCGGTCCGAAGCTCCCTTGCCGCGTTGCGGCGTCCGCGTTCGTCAGATCCGCATCTGCTGGATGTCGCGGTAGGCCTCCTGAAGCTTGTTGCGTATCTCCATGAGCAGATCGAAGGCGATGCCCGCCTTGTTCACGGCGGCGAAGACCTCGGCCACGTTGTCGGTCTCGCCGCTGACCAGGCGCTGGACTCCCAGGTCGGCCTCCTTCTGCAAGCGGTTCACCTCGTCCAGGTTGTCCAGCAGGATGCTCTTGAAGTCCTTCCCGCCGGTTCTTTCCGCGGGCTGAGTCGCGGGGACCGAGGTCAAGGGCTTGATCGGCCCGAGTCCGGTCGGTTGAACGGGGCTGGTCATCGGCTAGCGCTCCTGCAATCAGCCCAGCAGCCGCAACGAGGCGGCGGCCATGGTCTTGGTGATGTCCATCACGGTCACGTTCGCCTCGTAGGCCCGAGCGGCCTGCAGGGCGTTGATCATCTCCGTGGTGTGGTCCACGTTGGGGTAGAGAACGTATCCGGCGTCCGGTCCGCTCTGGATGGCATGCGGGTGCGTCGGATCGTGCACCTTGCGGAACGGGGCGGGGTCCTTGACAACGGCCTGCACGTGCACGCCGGGGGCGTCGGGACCGGCCGCGGGGTTGCCCGTGGCCAGCAGAGCGACCCGGCGCTGATACGGCCGGGGGTTGCCGGCGGCGTCAGCCGTGGCGTGCATGTTGGCGATGTTGCCCGCGATGACGTTCATTCGCGTCCGCTGGGCGACCAACGCCGAGGTGCTGACTTCGAGCGACCCGATCATGGATCAAGTTCTCCCTACACCTGCCCGCGGATGGCCTTGCGCAGCCCGTTGAACCGGCCCTGCAGCAGGGTGGTGACGGCCTCGTGCATCATGGCGTTCTCGGCCAGGTGGGCCATCTGCCGTTCGATGGACGTGTTGGTCTGGTCGTGAAACAGGACGTTCTCGGCCGGAGCCTCGGTCGGCGTGACTCGGAGGCGTCCGTGACCGTCGGTTCGGAACTGGTCCGTGGCGGGAAGGACGAAGGGCGCGTTGGGGTCGCCGCCGCGATCCTCGAGCGCCCGGCCCAGCGCTTGCTGAAAGGCGTTTGCGTCGAGCTGTTTGGCCTTGTAGTGCGGGTTGCCCCAGTTGGCCACGTTCTCGGCGATCACCTTGTGGCGAGCCTGGGTGAAGGCCCACAGGTTGACCAGGGCCGGTGTCGCTCCACGGTCGGTGACGTTGGAGATGAACATCACGCACTCCTCTGGACACCCGCCGGGGCGTTGCCGAACCGCTCGCCGGGCGCGAGCCGGCGCGGACCGCCTCCCGGACCGGTGGCACACCGTGCACAGGATGTTCCAGTGATCGCGAACGGCCCTCCCAGCCCCACAACCGGCGTGGGGCCTGCAAAAGCGGTCGGCAATTCTTGCGCGTCGGCAGTAATTGCTGCGCCTCTCTTGGGCCATCGCTCGCCGCTGCCGCTGGTTGTGCGGAGCGCCTTGCAAGCGATTTCCGTGTCGCTCTTATCCATCTAGCGGACGCCGGCCAGCACCGTGGTGCGTCGGGCCGCCTCCGCCTCTTCGCGCCACTGCTTGAGTTTCATCCCCAGAGTCCGAACGCCGATGCCCAGCGCTTTGGCGGTCCTGGCTCGATGACCAGCGTGGCGGGCCAGGGTTTTCTCGATGAGCTGGCGTTCGGCGTCCTCCAACAGACGACCTTCGCGCAGGTTGGTGAACTCCGCCGGCTGCTGCGGCGCCGGGCTGATCCAGGATTCGATGACCGCCTGGGTGACCACCCCGTCGGGCACCAGAGCCGCCGCCCGCTGGCAGAGGTTCTCGAGTTCGCGCACGTTGCCGGGCCAGGAGTACTGCTGCAACAACGACCAGGCGCCCGGTTCGATTCTCAAGGGCCCGCGATCCTCGCGCCGGGCGACCAGGTCGAAGAAGTGAGCCACCAGATCGGTGAGGTCCTCGGGGCGCTCGCGTAACGGGGGCACCTGTACGGGCAGCACGTTGAGCCGATAGAACAGGTCGGCCCGGAAGCGTTTTCGTGCCACCCAATCGGCCAGGTTGCGATTTGTGGTGGCGATGATGCGGACGTCGGCCCGTCGGGTCATGCTGCTGCCCACCCGCTCGAACTCGCCCTCTTGCAGCACGCGCAGCAGCTTGGCCTGCAGGGGCAGGGCCATCTCGGACACTTCGTCCAGCAGCAGCGTGCCGCCGTTGGCCAGCTCGAAGCGTCCCTTGCGCAATCGATCCGCCCCCGTGAAGGCGCCGCGCTCGTGGCCGAAAAGCTCGCTCTCCAGCAGGCTGCCCGACAGGGCGGCGCAGTTCAGACACAGCATCGGCCGATCCGCCCGACGCGACCGGGCGTGGACCGCCAGAGCCACCAGCTCCTTGCCCGACCCGGACTCTCCGCCGATCAGCACGGTCGCGTCGCTATCGGCGACCAGGGCCACGCGGCGGCGCAGATCGGTCATGGCGGGGCCGTCGCCCACGATGGGCCGGACCTTGCACAGGTCCTCGACGCTCTTGCGCAGGGCCTCGTTCTCGCGGCTCAACTGGGAGTGCTGCAGAGCGCGATCCACCTGAATGATGATGGCGTCCGCCTCGAAGGGCTTCTGGATGTAGTCGAACACGCCCAGTTTCATGGCCTCGACCGCGCTGGACACGGTGCCGAAGGCGGTCATGACGATGGCGGGCGTGTCGCAGTTGGCGGCCCGCATCTCGCGGATCAGCGAGATGCCGTCGAGGCGGGGCATCTTCATGTCGGTCAACACCAGGTCGAAGCCCTCCTCGCGAATCGCGTCAAGGGCCTCGACCGGATCGGCGAACGCGATCGGCTGATGATCCTCACGAGAGAGGGTCTCGCAGAGCGAGTCGCGGATGAGTTCCTTGTCGTCCACCACACAGATTCGGGCCATGGGACTATCCTCCTCCGATGGGCCGCTCGGCGGCGGGGCGCAGCGAGAGGACGAAGGCCGCCCCACCCTCGGGCCGGTTCCTCACCCGTACGCCGCCGCCGTGGGCCTCGGCGACGCGGTGCACGATGGCCAGCCCGAGACCGGTTCCGTGATCCTTGCGCGTGAAAAAGGGGTTGAAGATGCGCTGGGCCATGTCCGGCGGGACGCCGGGGCCGTCGTCGGCCACCTCCACGTAGACCGCCTCGTCGGCGGGGTCCTCACGGCAGGTGATCCAGACGTTGCCGCCCTCGCCGGCGGCATCCAGCGCGTTGAACACCAGGTTGAGCAGGGCCCGCTGCAACTGGCCGGCGTGACCCTCGACGGCGACCTGGAACTGTTCCGTATCCACATGGATGCGGGCGTCCCGGGCCCGCCGTTGCGGGGCGACCAGGTCGAGGGTCTCGCTCAACACGGCGGCCAGAGAGACCGGCTCGAGCCTGGCCTCGCCCTGGCCGGCGAACACGAGAATGTCACCGACGATCGCGTCGAGGGTGCGAACACCCTTCGATATCTTGGCGGCCAACTCGCGAAGTTTGGGGCGGTCCGCCAGATCACGCTCCAGCAGCGAAGCGAAGAGCTGGATACCGCCCAGCGGGTTGCGGACCTCGTGGGCCACGCCGGCGGCCATTTCACCGAGGGCGGCCAGGCGCTCCTTGCGATCCAGTTCGCGGTTCTTCTCGGCGAGTTCCTCGCGCAGCAGGTGCACCTGCCGAGTCAGCATCTCGTGCGAGGCCTTGAGCCGCTCGGTCACCTCGTTGTAAGAGGAGATGATGGCGGCCAGCTCGCGTTCGCGGGCGGAAACGGTGGTCGATACCGCGGTCATGATTCCTCGTTGATCCATTCCTGACGATGCGCCTCACCCGGTGACGCGCAGCCGGCGGACGCGTACGCGCCCACCACCTGCCGACCTCTGCGGAAGCCGGTCAACTGGGCAGCGGTGCGGGCCTTGCGGGCGGTCAGCAGCCGGGCGTCCTCCTCGTCGGCGGCGATGATCCGGCCCAGAAGGTCGCTGACCTCATCGAGCATGCCCTGCATTTCCTCCCGCCGCCCCGCCTCCAGCGATGCGCAGGTGGCCGACCAGTTTTCCCGGTACGGCGCCAGCCGCTGACCCAGCTCGACCAGCGACTGGGTGAGCCGCTGCCGCTGACTCAGCAGGGTCAGAAGGGCGCTGGGGTCCTCGGCGGCGATGAGGCGTCGCTGGCGTTCGGCCAGGCGGTGCAGGTTGCGATACAGGTCGCGTTGGGTGCGGACCAGATCGGCCACCGACTCTCCTCCGGGAGCTTTGCTGCCGTCGTGTGAGCTTGGCTGGTTCACAGGTATCACCTTTCGAACCGAGAGCCTCTCAGAACAGCTCCGACTGGTCGGCCCAGTTGAAGTACTGTTCCCATTCGTCACGCGTGCCCGACAGTTCGGGGAACTGCGGGATGGTTCTGGCCAGATGCTGGGCCCGCCTCAGAGCGGCCCGGGCTTCCTCGGGCTGCCCCAGGTAGGCATGGCAGTTGATGATGCGCACGTAGGCGGCCAGGGCCGACGGCGTCTCCCGGTAGACCCAGGCCGCCCGCTCGTATCTTTTGAGCGCCTCCTTGTAGCGCAGCAGCTCGAACAGGCAGTCAGCCTCGTAGAGTCGGCTGTAGCGCAGAAACAGGGCCTCGAGTTCGCGGAGTTCGGATTCGTCGCGATCCTCGTAGCGTCGGACCAGGCGGCTGAACAGCTCGGCCGCCGTGTTCAGCCGCTGCACGGATTCGGCCTTGAGCCGGGGCTTCTCACCGACCAGCTCGGGCTCCTGCAGGTCGCGGCGCAAGGCCAGTCCGCTCTGGCGGTAGGCGTCGGCCAGCAGGAACTCGGCCCTGACCACTCGCGGGTCGTCGGGGTATCGGGCCACGGCCTCGGCCAGCCGGGGGATGGCCAACTCGAACTCGGCCTGGCGCGAGTAGAGGTCACCGAGCAGGAACAGGCCGTCGGCGAACTCGGGCGCTTGGGGCGTGAAGATCGGGGAGTCCTCCAGGATGATCCTGCAGGTCCGCTCAGCCTGGTCGTAGTAACCCGGGCCCAGGGCCATGAAGCATCGGGACAGCGGTATCAGAGCGCTGCCCGCGTCCGGCGTCCGCGGGAAACGGCGCTGGTTCTCCTGGTAGGCCTCGATCGCCTCCTGGTAGCGCCCGATGGCCTGCAGCGACTGACCTAGCCGCAATAGAGCCCGGGGGGCCAGGCTGGAACTCGGGCGCTCGCGAGCGAACTCCCTGAGCACGCCGATGGTCCGGATTCGGTCGCCGGCCTCGTCGAACAGGTCCGCGGCGCGCCAGGTGGCCGCTGCGGAGCGGGTCTCTTTCAGCGTATTGATCCGGGCCAGTTCCAGGAACGTCCCGGCGGCGGAGATGAACAGCTCCTGCGCTTCGGTTTGGAGGCTTCGGCGCCGATCGTCGGACTCCGGCCCTGCGGGCAGGTCCCGGCTCTGGGCGCGAAGCTGCCGGCCCAGCGCCGCCGACCAGTCGCCCTGCTGCTGCAGGTAGGTCGTGGCCAGTTCAACGTTTTCGTCGTCCACCAGGGCGGCGGCCGGTCCGAGGAACGCCAGGGCCCGCCGGAGGTCGCCGTCCTGGCGAAGCCGTTGAGCCACCACCGTCATGGACGCCCGAACCAGATCGGGGTTCACGACGGGCGACGAGGCGTAGTGACCGACGGTGGCGCACAGAGTGGTGTACTGCTCGAGGGCCTGGTCGAACTGTTCCATTGCCGTGAGGGCCTCGGCCAATCCGAGGCGGGAGGCGTTGACGTACAACCCCGAGGCCTGCGAGGCGATCACGTCACGAAAGAAAGAGCTCGCCTCCGCCGGGCGCTGGGGCCCGCCGTCGTTCAGCACGATCCGTCCCAGCAGCCAGCCGGATTTGGCGTAGAGTTCGTCGCGAACCTTGAGGCAATTGCTCAGGTTGCGCAGCGTGGCCTCGGCCTCGTCCACCCGACCCGCGTGATGCAGAATCCGGGCGAAGAGGTACTCGAACGGCTCCCGGTGGACGGTCGGCTCGAAGACCGGCCGGAGGTTTTCCAGGGCGGCCAGCGCCTCGTCCGTTCGATCCGCGGTACGGAGCAGGTCGGTCTTTTGCTCCGCCGCCCACAGGAGCAGGTCCGGGCGGTCACCGGCGTCGGCCAGGAATGCATCCAGGGCCGGCTCGAGTTCCGTCGCGGGGGTGTGGAGCGGCCCCTGCATGAGTTCCAGAATCCGGCGCCGGATGTCGAGCCCGTCCGGTCCGGCGAGGGCAATCGCCTGGCGGTAACTGCCCACCGCGTCATCGAAGCCCCGGAGCCGCTCGTGGGCCAGGCCACGCAGGCGATGATCCTGCCAGGTCAGTTCCTGACCGGAAGCCGCGGCCGCCTCGTACGAGCGGAGGACTTCCTCGGCGATCTCCCTGGTCGCCGGGCTGTCGGGGTCACGCCGCTCGGCCTGGTGCGCCAGGGCACGGGCCAGTAGGAGATGGACTCGCCCCCGCTTGGCCTGCAACTCGTCCTCCGGCTCGTCGCGGTCCTCGATCACCTCGAGCATCCGGCGACAATCCGAGACCGCCAGGGCGTGCATCCGGCCCTCGATCTCGGCCGAGATGCGGTCGCACATGGTGTCGAAGGGGATTCTGGTTTCAGGCGGGTCGATCTGGAGGAGCGAACCGACCAGCAGAGCGATCGCGGCCAGAAGGGCAGGGACCTGCCACTTGTCGGCCACTCGCTGGCGAATCCGGGTTAGCTCGGCGCGCGCGCTCATCCGTGAGCCTCTGGGACCAGGTCCGGTCCTCCTGACCAGACGCAAGGGAATTTCGGCAAGACCGGGGACAGGGCTTGACCGCAATGGCTGTGGCAAGGGGCGCCAGCGGCCGGGGCGGAGCGGCTTCGGCCCGGCGGGCCGCAGGCTGCACTAAGTTCCTTGTGCGAGCGCGAGTTACGTTCGCCGCCGCCACGGGTCGAGGCCGCAGCGATCCGCGTTTTCTATGCTGGGGCGGCCAGCCGGGCCACCGGTGGCGACGACACGATTTATCGGAAGCGGCACCGGCAGACGGGGACTCGGACAGGGGCCGCACGGCGGAGTGGAAGTCGGCCGGCGGGCGCCTAATATACCTCGTTCATTCAGATGGGGGCCCGGAGAGCGAACGGGCCGGCGTGGGTCGGTCCCGGGCAGACCCCAGGTGCCGGAAAACCTACAGATTAAAGCGAGGTAGAAGATGCCATTGGTAACCTCCCCCGCGCCGACGTTCGACTGCACGGCGATCGTCGGTGAAGAGATCAAGTCACTGAAATGGAACGAACTGCACGAAGACAAGTGGCTGGTGCTGTTCTTTTACCCGTTGGATTTCACCTTCGTGTGCCCGACCGAGATCATCGCCTTCAGCGACGCCTACGACCGGTTCGCCGAGCTCGGAGCCAAGGTGGCGGCCGTCTCGGTGGACAGCCAGTACAGCCACCTGGCCTGGGTCAAGACGGCCCGGAGCGAAGGCGGGCTGGGCAAGGTGACCTTCCCGCTGATCGCCGACCTGAACAAGGAGATCGCCCGCAAGTACGACGTGCTGCTGGAGGGCGCCGGCGTGGCCCTGCGCGGGCTGTTCATCATCGACCCCAAGGGTGTGGTGCGGCACGCGACGATCAACGACCTGCCGGTGGGGCGCAACGTGGACGAGGCCATCCGCGTCATCCAGGCCTTCCAGTTCCACGAGAAGCACGGCGAGGTCTGCCCGGCGAACTGGAAGCCCGGGGCCGACACCATGAAGGCGGACCCGACCGGCTCGAAGGAGTACTTCGCCAAGCACAAGTAGGACCCGGCCGGACACGCGTCCAGAAGACGTCTGCGGGCAGGCTGGCCGAGACGGGTCGGCCTGCCCGCTTTGCCGCGCTGGGGATGTGGAGCGCGGGCGGCACGCCGGAAAGCGCGGCAAGCTCGTGTCCTACAGCGGCCCGGTCATCGCCGCCTCGAGTTCGGTGAAGTCGTCCAGTTCGACCTGCTGGTCCCCGTCCACGTCGCACCCTGCACAGCCGTCCGCCATGCGTCCACCACCGGTAATACAGCGCTGGAGCAGGGCCACGTCCGCCAGGTCCACGTCCCCGTCGCAGTCGCCATCGCCTGCCAGTGGCGGCGCAGCCACGATCTCGAAGAACGAGAACACTGAGAGTCCGGTCCCCGCAACGGTGACTTCAATCAACCCTGGCCCCACTCCGTCCGCGCTAAAGGTCATTTGCACTGCACCGTTTGCATCGGTAGTCACGGTGGCCTGCGTGCCGTCAGGCGAGACCGTCCCGCTGGTGAAGGTGTAAGTACCGCTCAGAGACGGATGGCTGACCTTCGTGAAGACCACATCCCAACCGGTAAGCCCATTGAAGTTCCTCTCGAGCATGCCGTCGATGGTGCCGGTGCTTCGGGGCCCTGCAACGACCCGGTTGGGGATCGGGCCGGCGGTGTGGAGCTGATCGGGCTCGCACTCGTCGGCGATGCCGTTCTCGTCGGCGTCGTTGAAACCGGCGAGGAACGAATCGTGCTGGCCGTTGGAATAGGCCGAGAAACGTTCCCTCTCGGCTTCTTCGTTGACCCAGCATTTGGGCATGCGACCCGCGCTGTCCGAACTGTCCACGCCCGCCAGGAAGTTGATCGACGAACCGGTGGTCACCAAGTCGTCGGGGCCGTGCGGGTCGCCGTCGCAATCAGCGTCAACGGCGACCGCCACGAACTCGGGCGCACCGAAGTCTGAGCGCCGGACGAGCTTCGGGCCACCCAGAATCGTCCAGGCGTTGTCCTCGCCCTGCAGAACAAGGTCGTCACACAGATCAGACGCTCCGCAGTTCAGCTCGACGGTCGCGGAGTCGCTGACTCTCGTGAACGTGAAAAGTGGAATGACCGGGAAATCCGAGTCAAAGGTCCCACCGTCCGGGTGGGTCTTGGTGATGGTCATGGTGCCCAGGGTGGGGATGGTGTCGGACAAGCAAACCTCCACGTGCCACAGCTCCGGGTCCTGCCCACCGTTCTGAGTTACCGTGATGGGCTCCGTGCTGACCAGGCTGAGCGCGACTATCTCGATGTCGACGGTGGAAGGCCCCAGATCGAGGTCGGTCGTATCGCTGCGCCGCTCGACGACGGTGTTGGCGTTGCCCAGCGCGCCGGGCGGGTCAGTAACCAGGGGGGGCAGGCCCTCGAACTCGATGGCACCGTCAAAAGGATCGGAGCCCGGGCCGAAGAAGTCGGCTGGCAGCGGGGTCTCGTAGAAGTCGTACCCGGCGAATCCCTCGGGCGTGCTCCAGATGTCTGTGCCGGCGGGAACAATGGTCTGTGCCGTCGCCGGTGCAGTTGCCAACGTGCATGCCGTAAGGAGCACCAGCGGACCGGCGAACTGCCGGACTCGGCGACGGAGCACAACTAACGCCCCAAGCCCGAGGAAGAGCACCGACACCGGCTCGGGGATGGGCACTTCGAAAGACTTGCTACTGATGGTCTCGTCGAACCCGGTGCCCCTAGAACCTGGCGGCAGCGAGTCGGGCAGCGGACCCGGCAGGTCCCCGCCATCTGCGAGCCCGAGCCCATAGCCGTCGTTGGGGCCGCTCTCAGGCCACCCGTAATACCAGTCGTCGATGGTATCGCCGGTCAGCGACAGGAAGTCGATGGCGAACATAGCGTCGTCGGTGTCCGTGAACGTTCCCTTCAAGCCGAGGTTGCCGGCCGCCAGGGCATCGAAGAAGTCCGCGTTGTCAACGACGTCAACCGTGACAATGCCGGTCTCGACCGGGCCCTCGTCGATCTGCGGGCTTGGGTCGGGCCAGGCGGCCGTGCCGAACAAATCGTCGGAAATATCCAGCAGGGTCACGCCGGTGTCCCAGTAGAAGAACTCGACGTGATTCACCTCGACATCGGCCACGTATCGGTGGGCCGTCATCGCCGCCAAGTCCACCGAGAACGTAGCCGTGTCCGCCAGGGCCGCCGGAGACGCGGCCAAGACCAAGGCCCCGGCCAGGGCCGGAAGTCGAAGGCCCGATGAAACCAGACACTTCCTTTGTGGGAGCCTCATGACCGTCTCCTCCTGTGAGTGAATTGGGTGGATGCCGTCTCCGCACCCCGCGGCCGGTGGGCCAAGCCCATGCCGCAGGACGGTGATCGGGCAATCAGTTGTTGGCTGTGCCTGAGCCGTCTTTCACCTCCAGACGTGACGTGCCGCGCAGGTGTCACAGAACACGCACGCCCCGTGATGCGGTCGTTCGCTGAGGTGCCCCGGGTCTGCGAACGGATGACGGCGCAAAGAAAGGAGAGACATCCCGCATGGGCGTCTCTCTCTCCGCGTCGATCACCCGGGCACCAGCTACTAAACCGTTTTCGGGCTGCCCCAACCAGGGCCCGATAACCGAAGCGTAACGAAAGAGGTCACTTCAGTCAAGGCCAAGAGGCAAAACAAAGTTGAGACTTCTCCAAAATGTGCAGAAATGCAGTCCACACCGTCATTTGCGCGCCCGGATCGCGCACAAGCCAAGGCTACCCTGAGAGGAGGCGCCCCGGTCGAGCACGCGAATCAGATGGCTTCCCGCCGGTCCGCTGTCCGGCGACGCACCGCAGTCAGGGCGTCGTCACCGTCGGGATTGCCAGAAAGAGATTCGACCTGAGAGCAACGGTCTCCGCGATCTCCCGATGCCCAAACGCCCGGCTCGCAGGCGCGTGCAGCTCAGGCGCCCGCGGCGAGCAGCTCGGCGATCTGGATCGCGTTCAGGGCGGCGCCTTTGCGAAGCTGGTCGCCGCTGACGAACAGGTCGAGGCCGCGGCCGTCCGGTTGCGAGATGTCCTGACGAATGCGCCCGACGAGGACCTGGTCGATCCCGTCGGCCTCGATCGGCATGGGGAAGTGCTGCGGGGCGCGGCTGTCGACCACGCGCACGCCCGGCGCGCTGGACAGTACACTGCGGGCCTCGTCCGGCGTGATGGGTCGCTCGAAGGTCAGGTTGACGGCCGCACTGTGGGCCCGCAACACGGGAACGCGGATGCACGTGGCCGTGATCGCGATCGACGGGTCGCCGAAGATCTTCCGCGTCTCGTTGACCATCTTGATCTCCTCGGCGTTGTAGCCCGTCCGATCGATGGGCGAGTCGTGCGAGAAGAGATTGAACGCGATGGGGAACGGGAACACCTTCGGGTCGAGCGGCCGGCCGTCCAGGGCGTCACGGGTCTGCTGCTGCAGCTCGCGCATGGCGGCCGCCCCCGCGCCGCTGGCCGCCTGATAAGTGCTGACCACGATCCGGCGGACGGGGTTGACCGCGTGCAGCGGCCAGACGGCCATCACCATCACGATCGTCGAGCAGTTGGGGTTGGCGATGATGCCGCGGTGGGCTCGAACGGCCTGGGGGTTGATCTCGGGGACGACCAGGGGCACGCCGTCGTCCATCCGGAAGGCCGACGAGTTGTCCACCACGACCGCGCCGGCTTCGACGGCCGGCGGGGCGTATCGCCGGCTGATCGCGGCACCGGCGCTGAAGAACGCGAGATCTACACCCTGGAAGGAGCCCCGGTTCAGCTCGGCCACCGTGTGGGGCGCGCCGTTGACGTCGATCGTCGTTCCAGCGCTTCGGGCCGAGGCCAGCAGTGTGATTCTGCGGGCTTGCAGGCCGGGCCGGGCCAGAAGGTCGATGAATTCCCGCCCCACGGCCCCGGTAGCCCCGACAATCGCGACGTGGTGGAACATGGTCAAAGCGTCCCTGCCAACCGACCTCCTACGTTGGTGCCAACGCTAGGTCTGGGGTCCAGGCATGTCAATTCGCGGACTACACCCGGCAGTCAGAGCGGACGAAGAGGGGACAAAGAGGGGACAAGGACACCGCGGCCATTCATGCTTGACTCAGGCGCACCGGGAACGCTAGACTGCCTCCCTTCGTTTCGGGAGACGGCGTGTCTCTCGGGCCTTTCGGGGCGCGAGGAGAGTGCCGCCGTCGGCGCCGTGGCCATCGTGGAGGGCCACCTGGTCGGCGGTTACACGCGGTCGAAAAATGGGTCGCAAGCCGGGCCGAGCGCCGCCTCGATGGAGCCGCCATGCCGGAATGGGGATCGAGTTGGGCGCGGCGATCGTGGGTTTCTGCCTGCTGGGTGTATGGATCGATCACCGATACGAGACGGGGCCGTACGGGACGCTGATTTGTGCCCTGCTCGGTATAGTCGGCGGGATGTTCAACTTCATCCGCCAGGCGCTCCAGGCGGTCAAGGATGAGGCGCCGCCGGAGGACTCCGGGCAGGACGGGGAGCCGTGACGGTCACGGGACGATGGCTGGTCCCCGCTGGTGTCCCACTGCTGGCCGTGGCGGTCGCGGCCGGTGTTGGCTACTACCCCACGCTGCGGCTGGCCGGCGAGTCGGCCCGAAGCGCTCTGGTGGCCGGCTCGCTGATCGGGCTGATTGCTAACTGGCTGGGGCTGGCGGCCATGCGTCTGTTCACCACGGGTGACCTGGCGCAGGGACCGACGGCCGTCCTGGCCGCGATGGCGGTCCGGTTTGCCGCGGTGCTGCTTCTGGCGCCGGCGGCGGCGCTGACCGGGTGGTTCCAGCTCGGGGCGTTGCTGATCTGGGTGGCGATCGGCTACCTGGTGGCGTTGTTTGTCGAGACGCTGTGGCTGGTGCAGGCCCAGCAACACAAGACCGAGACAGACGGATGAACGTAGCGGCAATCCTGGCTTCGGCAAACCCGATCGAGCACGTGGCCGATCACCCGTACCTGCAGGTCCACGGCGTGACGCTGCTGTCGAACCACGTGCTGATGCAGTTGCTGGCGGCGTTGTTGCTGGTGCTGATCATCCCGGCGGTGGTGCGTCTTCGGCGGACGGGGGACGACGTGAAGGATCTCTCGCCGCGCGGCGTGGGGAACTTCTTCGAGGCGATCTGCGACTACCTCCGCAAGGAGGTGGCCCGCCCCGTCCTGGGCGAGCACACCGACCGCTTCATCGGCTACATCTGGACCGTGTTCTTCTTCATCCTGTTCTGCAACCTGCTCGGCCTGCTGCCCCTGCTCGCCCTGACCAAGCCGATCTTCGGCGTGCCGATCGGCGGGACGGCCACGGGCAACATCTACGTCACCGCGACGCTGGCGATCTGCACGCTCCTGATGATCGTGGTCAACGGCCTGCGCTACAACGGAATGGAGTTCGTCAAGCACTTCTTCCAGGGACCGATTTTCATTTCGCCGATGATCGCGGGGCTCGAGGTGATCGGGCTGCTGGCCAAGACGTTCGCCCTGGCGGTCCGGTTGTTCGCCAACATGATCGCCGGGCACATCCTGCTGGCCGTGCTGCTGAGCTTCATCGGGATGGCCGGGGCGGCCGGCGCAGGATTGGGCGTCGTCGTCGCGGTCCCGGTCGTGCTGGGCAGCGTAGCCATCAATCTGCTGGAGTTGTTCGTCGCCTTTCTCCAGGCGTTCATCTTCACGTTCCTGACGACGATCTTCATCGGCCAGGCCGTGGTGATCCACCACGAGGCCCACGGAGCGGAGCACGAGAAGGCGATCGAGCACTAGACAAGACGAGTCGATTCGCCATGCCCGGAGCCGCGGGGCAAACGGGCCGCGAGGCGTGACTGCGATGGCGACGAATAACGCCGCTTGCCCCCGCCGGGCGGCACTAGCGAAGGAAAACCATGATGAAGTCTCGAAGAGGCATGCTGGCGTTGGGATTGATCGTGGCCGGCGCGCTGCTCCTGGGCAACGCGACCGCCTACGCCCAGACGAGCGACCACGGTAACGGGGGCGCGGCGACGGGGGGCACGTTCCTGGGCGACAAGGGTGCCGCCTACCTGGGCGGCGCTATCGGGGCCGGGCTCGTGCTCATGGGCGGCGGCTGGGGAATCGGGCGGATCGGCGGCAGCGCGGTCGAGTCCATGGCCCGGCAGCCCGAAGCGGCCGGTTCGATCAACACGGCCATGATCATTACCGCCGCGATGGTCGAGGGTGCGACGCTGTTCGGCGTGGTGGTCTGCCTGTTAGCGGCCCTCAAGTAACCAGGAAACAGCCGGTGCGGCGGGCAGGGCGAACGGGCGGCTAAACCACGGATTCTCGTGTTGGGTCCGGTGTGTGGACGATTGAGCGATGAGCGAATCGCGTTGGCACAGTAAGGTTGCTGCGACGACGGGCATTCTGGCGGTGGCGAATCCGGTCTGGGCGGCCGGGGCCGAGAACGGCGGGCAACCCTCGTTGTTCGGAGGCGATCTGGGGAACGCCATCTGGACGCTCGTCATTTTCCTGCTCCTGTTGTTCGTGCTGGGCAGGTTCGCCTGGGGCCCATTGCTCAGAGCCCTGCAGAAGCGCGAGGAGTTCATTCGCGACTCGCTGGCCAAGGCCAAGAAGGAGCGCGAGCAGGCCGAGGCCAGGCTCCGCCAGATCGAGGAGCGGCTGGCTTCGGCGCGTGACGAGGCCGGCGTCATCGTCGACGAGGGACGCCGGGGCGCCGAGACCATCAAGCAGGCCGCCCACAAGGCGGCCCGCACCGAGACCGACGCCATGATCGAGCGGGCCAGGCGCGAGATCGGCCTGGCTCGCGACACGGCCGTCAAGGAGCTGTACGACCTGACGGCCATGCTGGCCACCGAGGCGGCCTCACGGGTGATCGGCAAGGAACTCGACCCTCGCGAACACGAGCGGCTGATCTCCGAGGCCATCGCCGAGTTGAGCGAGGGCAATGGGCAGGGGAAACCCGGGTAGGGTGGGTGAAGCGCAGCGCAACCCACCCGTGAGAGACAGACGCCAGTAGCGGCAGCTTGCCGAGCCGCGACCGTGAGGGAGCGGAGAGAATCATCGCCTCTGCCTCACGGTGATAAGGTCGAGGCCGCTTCCTGACGGGCGCGGCTCGGATCGCGGCAGTGACGAACGGAAACGCTTAATGGCCGCGAAAGACGACATCGCCATCGCCGACGCGTACGCGGAGGCCCTGCTGGAGCTGTCCGAAGAGCGCGGCAACTCGGACGCGATCCTGACCGAACTGGGCGAAGTGGCCGGTTTGATCGAGAAGGACGCCGTCCTGGCGGATTTCCTGGCCAGCCCCGCGGTGGACGAACAGGAGCGTGAGGCGGAGCTGGAGAAGATCTTCCGCGGAAGGATGAACGACCTGCTGCTGGACACACTGCAGGTGGTCAACGCCAAGGACCGCGCGTCCATCATTCCGGCGATCTACGAGCGCTACCGGCTGGCCCTGCAACGCGCTCGCGGTGACGTCGACGTTCGGGTCACCACGGCCGTCCCACTGACGCGCAAGCTGCTGGATCGCCTTCGCGAGACGCTCAAGCGGCGCACCGGACGGAAGCCGCTGATCAACGAAGAGGTCGATGCTTCGCTGCTGGGAGGACTGGTGGTCCAGATCGGCGACGAGAAGCTGGACTGCAGCATCTCGTCGCGGCTGCGCCGGCTTCGCCAGGCCATGCGCGGCCGGGCGTCGCGGGAGATTCACGCGGGCAAGGACTACTTCGAAGCCGTGGAAGGCTAGCGGAACCATCCGAACAGTAAGGTGCCACGATGAAATTCAAGGTCGATGAGATCTCGTCGGTCATCAGACAGGAGATCGAGCACTACCGCAGCGAGATGGACGTCTCGGAGGTCGGTACCGTGCTCGAGGTCGGCGACGGGATCGCCCGGCTGTACGGCCTGAGCAACGCGATGGCCAGCGAGCTGGTCGAGTTCTCCAACGGCGCCTTCGGACAGGTGCTGAACCTGGAGGAGAACTCCGTCGGCGTGGTCATCCTGGGTGACTACCTGGGCATCAAGGAGGGCGACCAGGTCAAGCGGACCGGGCAGTTGCTCTCCGTCCCCTGCGGTGAAGCCATGATCGGCCGGGTGGTCGATCCGCTGGGCCGCCCGCTGGACGCCCGCGGCGTGATCGAAACGCCCCACCGGCGGGCGATGGAGAAGATCGCCCCGGGGATCGCCGGGCGCCAGCCGGTCAACCAACCCCTGCAGACGGGCATCAAGGCCATCGACAGCATGATCCCGATCGGCCGCGGACAGCGCGAGCTCATCATCGGCGACCGCAAGACCGGCAAGACGGCCGTGGCCCTCGACACCATCATCAACCAGCGCGGCGAGGACGTGATCTGCGTCTACGTGGCCATCGGGCAGAAGGACTCGACGGTGGCCGCCGTGGTCGAGACGCTGCGCGATCACGGGGCCATGGATTACACCATCGTGGTAGTGGCCTCCGCCGCCGCGCCGGCGGCGTTGCAGTACATCGCTCCCTACGCCGGCTGCGCCATGGCGGAGTACTTCATGTACGAGGAGGGGCGGCACACGCTGTGCATCTACGACGACCTGTCCAAGCAGGCCCAGTCCTACCGGCAGGTGTCCCTGCTGCTGCGCCGCCCGCCGGGGCGCGAAGCCTACCCCGGTGACGTGTTCTATCTGCACAGCCGCCTGCTGGAGCGCTCCTGCAAGCTGGCCGAGGAACGGGCCATCGTCAAGAAAGGCGATGCTTACGCCAAGGGCGGCGTCAACGGCAAGCATTACATCGGCGTGCCCGGACTCTGGGAGTCCACCAAGGACCTCGAGGCCATGCCCGACAAGGGCGACCACAAGATCGCGGTCGACCCCAAGTCCGGCGGCTCGCTGACCGCCCTGCCGATCATCGAGACGCTGGAAGGCGAGGTGTCGGCCTACATTCCCACCAACGTGATCTCGATCACCGACGGTCAGATCTACCTGGAGCCGGACCTGTTCTTCGCCGGCGTCCGGCCGGCCATCAACGTGGGCATCAGCGTCTCGCGCGTGGGCGGAAACGCCCAGATCAAGGGCATGAAGAAGATCGCCGGGTCGTTGCGGCTGGACCTGGCCTCCTTCCGCGAGCTGGAGGCCTTCGCCCAGCTCGGCACCGACCTGGACGCCGCCACCCAGCTTCAGCTCGACCGCGGGCGGCGACTCGTCGAGCTGCTCAAGCAGCCGCAGTATCGGCCCTACAAGGTGACGGACCAGATTTTGAGCATCTTTGCCGGAACGCAGGGCTTCCTCGACGACCTGCCGCTGGATCAGGTGGACGACTTCGAGAAGTTCCTGCTCAAGGCGTTCAACGACCAGCACCCGGAGATCGCCGAGGAGCTGAGCCGTACCGGAATACTGAACGATGAACTCAACGCGAAGATTCGCGACGTGATCAAGCGGACCAAGGCGACGTTCGCCAAACAGCGGGCCGCTGTGCCCGCCTAGAACAGGTTTCCACGGGAGTTGCCCGACCTGGAAGCCCAACGAGACGATCAGCGATGTCCGGACCCATCCGCAAGGAACGACCAGCGTTCAGGCCGATCGGCCGGCGGCTCGGCGCCGACGGCCCGGTCCGCGCGGCGCCGGTTCGCGGCATGGGCCCTGCTGATCGTCCTGGCGGTCGGCGCCCGACTGCCGGGCATCACCACCACCAGCGCCTGGCACGACGAGGCGACCAGCCTGCAGGTCGCCCGACTTGGGCTCTACGATCTGGTGGTGCGGATGTCACTGGCCGACCATCAGCCACCGCTCATCTATCTGTTGATCAAGCTGTGGGCGATGGTCTCATGGTCACCGGTGTGGCTACGCCTGCTCCCGGTGGCGTTGTCCGTGTGCGGGGTGGTCTTTGCGGTCTTGTGGCTTCGGCAGTGGGACACGCGGGCCGGCTGGCTGGCCGGGCTGCTAGCGGCCACTTCCCCCATGATGGTTCACTACGCCCAGGAGCTTCGGGCCTACGCTCTGTTCTACACGGCCCTCCTGGCCGGCCTGTATTGCGGCGAACGGCTCGCCCGGCGGTACACCCGTCGAGCGGCGGTGGGTCTTCTGTTCTGCACGCTGCTGATGAGCTACGCCCATTACGTGGGCCTGTGCGCCTCGATTGCACTGTGGATCTACGTCGGGCTTCGCGGCGCGGGGTGGCGGCGAACGGCCGTCCTGGCCTGCGCGTGGATCGTATTGGCCGCCCCGATGTTGGGAGTCGGACTGCTGCACACCTCGCACCGCACGGCCGCCGGCTTCTGGGTGGTGCCTCTGACGGCGCAGCGATGTGGAGAGCTGGTCGGCTCCTGGATCGGGCTGACCAGCGGGCGGTTCGGCCAGCACGCCTCCATCGGGCTGTGGGAGCAGGCCGGCGGAACGACCGGGCATTCGTGGGCGGCACTGGCCATGCAAGCCGTCGTGACGGCCGGCGTCGGGTTGGCACTGATCACCGCCCTGGCAACGCGAGACCGCCCGACACGCGCAGCGGCCGGGGCGATGCTCGCGGCGTCCATCGTGTTCTTCGGCCTGATCGCAATGGTCAGTTGGATGGCCGTCCCGATCGCCCTGGGGCGGACGACGTTCCCCGCGTTCATTCCGCTGCTCGGTGTCATGGCTCTGTCAGCGGCACATGGAACCCGGCGGGCGCTGCAAACCGTGGGGACCGTCTGTTGCGCGCTGGTCGCGGGCGTGTGGCTCTTCGTGTCGGTGTCCCTGGCGGCGAGCGACCTGGACCGGCGACCGAACGAGCGCGAACTGTTCGGCGCCATCGCCCGGCGACTCACACCGGCCGACGTGGTGATCGTTTTCTCACCGGAGATGCAGGCCAGCGCCGGTTACTTCCTGCGCGATTGTGCGACGGCCGAACAAATACTCTGCACCGATTTCTCGCGGCTGGAGGACGGTGCGGACGGGGTGCGTTTGAAGCCCGTCCCTCGGAAGCCGGACCCCGGATGGTTCGAGCGCTTCCGACGGGCGGTCGAAGACGCCCGGGCCGGTCACGCGGACCAGCACGCCGTCTGGCTGATGGACCTCGGACCGCGGTCCGGTGGCGATGCGGATCGACGCCGGGCGCTGGAATGGATCGAGGCTCGTTACGGAATCGCGGAAAAGACATCGGTGGGGCAGCGCTGGCCGCTCGCGGCCCGACGCTTCCTGCCCCTCGATGCGGCCAACGAAGACGCGGACTAGGTCATGGCTAACCCACGGGTACTGGTCAAACGGCGCAAGGCGGTCCGGAACATCCGCAAGATCACGCGGACCATGCAGTTGATCGCCACGGCCCGGTTCCAGCAGACCATGGCCCGGGCGACGGCCAGCAGACCTTACGCCGAAAGAATCACCGAGCTGGTCCAGGAACTCGGCGGCGCCGGCGGCCGGGTCGAGCACCCCCTGCTGGCCGACAACCCGCAGGCCGACCGCTCCGCCCTGCTGGTGGTCACCTCGAACCGGGGTTTGTGCGGCGGATACAACAGCAACCTGCTTCGGGCGGCCAACGAGCATCTTGCCGGCCACGAGTCGGTCGATCTGCACATGGTGGGCAAGAAGGGAGTCGCTTACTTCCGGTTTCTGGGTCGGCCGATGGCCAGAACCGTCGCGGATTTCCCCGACATGCCGAAGTTCGCCGACGTCGAGCCGATGGCCGAGGAGTTCATGGCCCAGTACCGCGCCGGGCGGTATTCGGCCGTCCACGTGGTGCACATGCGGTATCTCTCGGTGGCCAGCCAGGTGCCGGCCTGCATCCAACTGTTGCCCGTCCGGCGGGAAGCGACGGCCGAACCCGAGCCCGCGGCGGAGGCGGAAACACAATACGACTTCAGTCCGCCGCCGGCCGAACTGCTGGCCGAACTGCTGCCGGCCACGGTCAAGGTGAGGCTCTTCCAGTGCTTCACGGACGCGACGGTCAGCGAGCAGGTGGCCCGCATGGTGGCCATGAAGGCCGCCACCGACGCGGCCGACGACATGATCAAGCTGCTCAGCCGGCACTACAACCGGGCCAGGCAGTCGCAGATTACGAGTGAACTGTTGGACATCATCGGAGGAGCCGAAGCGCTGAAGTGAGGCATAGTGATGCCGTATCGATACGCGGGCGTAACCGAACAGCGAAAGGCCTCGATTCATCGTCGAGACGACGCGGAAGCCTTGCGTGGGGCCAAGCGCTGGTGGGGCTCGATGTACATGCTCGGCTATGCCGTCGAATGCAGTCTCAAAGCTCGGCTGATGGAGCGGTTTAGCGCGTTCCATCTGCAGGACCTTGAGAGGGAGCTGTCGGACCGACTGCAGAAGCAGGTTGACCTCCGCACCCACAGCCTGGACATTCTGTTGGAGTACACGCAGAGCGAGCATCGCCTTAGCGAGATAGGCGAGGATTTCAACGTCTGTCGTCGGTGGCGGGTCGAATGGCGCTATCGCCCAACTCTGGGAACCGAACAGGCGTGCGAGGAGTTCTTTGAGGCCTGTGACGCGTTTCTGCTTTTTGTTGCCCACAACGTCTAGAAGAGGTGCCGAATGAGCGCGACCCCCGATCCAGTACTCGACGAGATTGAAGGAATACTGCGTCAGCACTTTCCGCGGGATACGGTTGATGTTTCTCTCAGCGGTATTCGAGACAACATCCATGTCATTGTTGTGTCGCGGACCCTCGATGACATGACGGAACGGCAGAAGCAGGAACATCTGTGGGGGTTGCTGAGAGACAGTGGTCTCGGCGACGAAGTGCTTAACCGCATCTCGATGATCCTTCCCCTAAGCCTTGAGGAATTGAATCGATGACCGGCCGAGCGGACGATTCGTCAATACGAATCCGGAGAGTATGACGTGGTCAACGCCGACAACTACGGAACGGTAATCCAGGTAATCGGCTCCACCCTCGATGCCGAGTTCGAGGAAGGGAAGCTGCCCACCTTGTACAACGCCTTGAAGGTCGAGGTGACCCGGACCGTGCTGGGACAGTCCACCACCGAGACCCTGTGGTGCGAAGTCGCACAACACCTGGGCGGCGGGAAGATCCGGGCGGTGGCCCTGGGCTCGACCGACGGGCTGCAACGCGGATCTCGCATCCTCGACACCGGCAGCCCGGTCAGTGTCCCTACCGGACCGGGTACGCTGGGCCGGGTGTTCAACCTGGTCGGCGAGCCGGTCGACGGGCGAGGGCCCGTCGAGGTCGAGGAGTGGCGCCCCATCCACCGGGAGCCCATCCCGCTGTCGGAACTGGAGCCCAAGACCGAGATGATGGAGACGGGCATCAAGGTCATCGACCTGCTGGCCCCCTTTGTCCGCGGCGGCAAGATCGGGCTGTTCGGCGGCGCCGGCCTGGGCAAGACGGTCATCATCCAGGAGATGATCGCCCGCATCGCCCGCGAACACAGCGGCTACTCGGTCTTCGCCGGCATCGGCGAGCGCACCCGAGAGGGCAACGACCTCTGGCTCGAGATGCAGGAGGCCGAGTTCAAGGACACCGAGGGCAACGTCAAGAAAGTCCTGGAGCACACGGCCATGGTCTTCGGCCAGATGAACGAACCGCCCGGCGCCCGTCTGCGGGCCGGGCTGGCCGCCCTGACCATGGCCGAGTACTTCCGCGATCAGTCCGGCGCCGACACGCTGCTGTTCATCGACAACATCTTCCGTTTCTCGCAGGCCGGCTCGGAGGTGTCCGCCCTGCTCGGACGCATGCCCAGCGCCGTGGGCTATCAGCCGACACTGGGCACCGAGATGGGCGAGCTGCAGGAGCGCATCACCTCCACCAAGGCCGGCGCGGTCACCAGCGTGCAGGCCATTTACGTTCCGGCCGACGACCTGACCGACCCGGCGCCGGCCACCACCTTCACCCACCTCGACGCATTCATCGTGCTCGAGCGCGGCATCAGCGAGAAAGGCATCTACCCGGCCATCGACCCGCTGAAGTCGTCCTCGCGCATCCTCGATCCGCAGTACGTCGGCGAGCGGCATTACGAGGTGGCCCGCAGGGTCCAGACCATCCTGCAGCGCTACCGCGACCTGCAGGACATCATCGCCATCCTCGGCGTCGAGGAACTCAGCGAGGAGGACAAGCTGGTCGTCGCCCGGGCCCGGCGGATGGAACGGTTCCTGTCGCAACCGTTCTATCTGGCCGAACAGTTCACCGGCTTCCCCGGCAGCTACACCCGCGTGGACGACACCATCCGCAGCTTCGAGGAGTTGTACGAGGGCAAATGGGACCATCTGCCCGAGGCGGCCTTCATGTACGTCGGCGGCATCGAGGAGGCGGCCGCCAAGGCCGAGCGGCTCGCGGCCGAGGCGGCGGCGTAGGTTCTGACGGAGACGATCTGACCCATGGCCACCGGCAAACTGCTACGCTGTCAGCTCATCACGCCCGATCGCGCGGTGCTCGACACCGAGGCCGCCGCGGTCGTCTTCCCCGCCCATGACGGGCAGATGGGCGTGCTGCACAACCGGGCGCCCCTGCTGTGCAAAATGGGCATCGGCATCTGTCGGATCACCACACCGGACCGGCCCCGCAGCTACTATGTGGACGGCGGCTTCGCCCGGATGCTGGGCAACTGCCTGACGATTCTCACCGAGCACGCCTGCTCCGGCGAGGAGGTCGACGTGGCCGCCGCCGAACAGGAACTGGCCGACGCCCGGTCGATGCGTGCGGCCGACCTTGCGGCTCAGGAAGACCGCCTGCGAGCGATCGCCCGGGCCAGCGCCAAAATCAGACTTTCCAAGTCGTAATTAACGAGGATCACACCGCCGAGCCGGTGTGGAAACCGGCCTCGCCAGACGTGTTGTCTCCCACAGGGACCACCGGCACAGGCGCGCAAAAAACCGGGTGACGGCACTGACGGGTCGGGGATTGCAGGGGAGAGTCAGTACCGCACCCAGTTACACTGTTGTCTTCCGCTGAACTGCCATTCTGTATATCGAAGAGTGGCGTCGGCGCGACTATGGGGAATCTCCCCCAAATTCGATTCGACAGGTGTCGCACAGGCGGTGCGGGTCAGGCTTGAATGATCTTCTCTCTGATGGCGAACCGGGCCAGCTCGACTCGATCGTGGATGCCGAGTTTCTTCATCAGGGCGGCTTTGTGCTTGTCCGCGGTCTTGTAACTCACGTTGAGAATCACGGCCGCCTCTTTAAGACTGTACCCCTGGGCCAGCACGCCGAGCAGCTCTCGCTCCCGAACGGTGAGCTTGTCGAGCGGGGACCTCACCGGCTGGCCGAGGCGCACCGGACCCTGGTCCGTCGCCATATCCTCCAGGGCGCCCGGCGGATAATGGAGCCTTCCGGCCATCACATCGTGGATCGCGGCCCGCATCCGATCGAAGCCGCCGCCCTTGCACACGAAGCCACTGGCACCGGCCCGGATTGATTCGGCGATGTAGCTGTTTTCCGGCAGCCCGGTGAAGACGATGCTACGAGCGTCCGGCACCTTCTCGTGAATCCGCCGCAGGGCGTCAAAGCAGTTGATGCCGGGCATGGCAATGTCCATCAGGACAACGTCAGGCCGATGCTCCAGGGCCATGGCCATCGCTTCCTGGCCGTTGGTAGCCTCGGCCACCACGGTCATGTCCGCTTCCGCGTTGATCTGCAGGCGCAGGGCCTCCAGCACGATGAGGTGGTCGTCCGCAACGAGGACACGGATCATCCCCCAACTCCACAACGCAGGGCGGCGCCCCGACCGCGCTTCCTGCCCACGAGGGTAAGCGAAGGCCGCCGGTGCCGCGAACCCCGTCCCCTGCCGGCACAGCATGCACGTCAGGCGGCCAGGGCGGAATAAGGTATATGCCCCATATCGGGCCTTATCTGCGACAGTCGCTGATGCATGCGGCTCGCCAACGTCGGGCGCACCTGCGGGGCGGAGCGCATCTGGCACCTCGGCCGCGTGACGGTTTAGGTGGGTGCCACTGGCAGCTTGCCTGCCAGTGTGTGTGCTCCACACGCCCACCCGAGAGACCGCACGGGCGGACAAGCCGAGGCTGTCCGACAATTGACGAGCGTAAAATAGTAGCCTCCATATGGTTATGTGAAGCGAACAACTAGCACATAGCCAGCATGGAGGCTTGGGATGCCAGACAGTGCCACGGAGGG
>DATKXO010000164.1:0-3447 GCA_035528995.1 Phycisphaerae bacterium
GGCGGAGCATTTGTCGGATAGCAACTGCTGGTCCGGCTGGCGGGCCTCAACGTCTACCGAGGGGATGGTGGGGATGGTGCCGTTGATGACATCCTCCATCGCCGGCAGCGCTTCGTTCAGGTACACCTTATCGGAAGAACCGTGGTACTCGCCGTTTAGGTACGTCATCGCCCCGTCGCGGATTCTCTTGCGGTCGTCGATGTGGAGCATCTTCCGCGCACGTGCAATCCGCTCGTGCCAGAGCTTCGCTCGCCCCGCCGAGGTGGATACGTTAATCGCGGATGCGGGTTTATATGAATCTACCATTCAACTTCGCCCCCGGTTTCCCTATGGTCGATCTCGTCCATCGCGTCTACATGCTCCGCAACCCGATGCTCCCAGTCGGTGAGTTCCTTCACCGTGCCGGGTTCTACGTAGAGGTTGGTGTGCGGGCGGACCTTGTGCGAGACGTAACTGGTAATCATGCTGGCCATCCAGTCGTCGTCGTTCATCCCGACCGGCGCGCCGATACTCAAATCCTCGTGGGTGATAATGGTCGCCATCTGATTGACGGCGGCCTCATCGCACCAGTCGTAAGATTCCTCCGTGGTCGCGTGCTGCGAGAAGGCGATAAGCTCGCCCTTGGTGTGGTTGTTGGTGAGCCAGCCGTAGTCCTGCGGCCTATGACCCTTCAGCGATACGTCGTCTGTCCGTATCCATATGTTTGGATACCGCCAGTCGGCGACGTTGCCCTGCAACAAGGGCATCAGCCCGTCGGCGGCCTTGGCGTTGCGCTCGGGTGCGAGAGCGGCCAGGTTGTACTTGTGACCTAGAGCGGCCAGCTTCCAACCCCACACGTTCAGGGGATAGCGGCCCTTGATCTTCGCCACCTTCCGCGAAGTCTCTAGGCATTGGACGTAAGCGCTGTCGAAGTCCGCCGTATCCTTGTCGCCCCACTGGCAATCCGCTCCAATTACATAGTGACAATGCTCGTTGGGCCATTCCCAAACCAGCATCTCGCCACTTGGGTTGGCCTCGAAACCGGCAAGTTCGGGCGTGCCGAGACCCTGGATATTCACCCGATCTGCCGGCTCACGAATGGTCCGGCGGGCCGAATCCACCTGCTCGCGGGTGTATAGGGCCAGGCCGGGCGACAGGAACGCCTCTTCCTCAAACGCCGGATACCGACATGCCCACTCGTCGATATTCCCGAAATACGGGTCTTGGCGTATGCCGTTCCTTCGCCATGCCAACTGCGCGTCCGTTATCTCAACGTCAAACTCCGCAAGGGCGTACCGCGCCATGTCCAGCTCATAAGGCGTCCGCTGCAAAACCTCAGAGGCGGAGTCGCGGTATTCCTCCTGCAAGTACCACGGCAGGAAGATGTTGCAAAACTCGCTACCCGAATCCTTGCCGTCCATCCACGCCCGATGCCACCAGTCGCCGACCATCTTGCCGGTCGATTCGCGGAGAATGACGGTGCCGAGCCGCATCCCGCCGGTGGGTAGTGCGGGAGCGAGGTCGTATAGGACGGTGGACGGGTCTACGTGGACCGGCGCCTTATCCCACGACCCCACTTCCGATAAGTGCAAGAAGCGGATAGTATCGCCCATACCAGGGAACGTGCCGCCGGCAGAGCCGACGTAGTAACGCGACGGCATCTTGTCGTAAGAAAGCTCGTTGCGCTGCGTAACACCGATAACGGGCCGAACCTCGGTCGGCGTCTGGTCCCGCCACGCCTTGCACCTGCCAAGCCATACGGCGGGCATCTTATCGTCGTGCGCGAGCGTGAGCGCGGTAATGGGCTGCGTCTGCACCGCATGGGTGGCGCGGCCGGTCGCCCAGGTCGTCACCCCGCCCTGTCGCAGCTTCAATACGTTTAGCCGGACGAAGCCCCGGCCGTCAATCTGCCGCATGTACTCCCGGTCAAGCGCACGCTGCGTCCGGGTCATATTGAACGTGACGATCTGGCCTGCCTTGTCGGAAAGCGTCCAGAAGTGACTGGCGTACCAGGCGAAGTCGTACAGCTCGCAGGCCACCTAGCGGCGCCTCCATCCGTTGCGCCATGCAAGGCCGACTCGCAGCAGAATCAGTAGCACGCCCGACACTATCAGTAGCAGTTCGTTATGGCTCAATCGCGGGCCTTCCCACTAGCGGTCACAGACTCATGGCGCCGTTGTCGGCAACGACGGTCCCCTGCCGGCACCTCCGCGTCCACTTCGTCTCTGACGGATGGAGCGTCCTGGCCGCCAGCCTCGTAACCCTCCGGGTGTGTGCGGTCGTCATTACAGTCGGCTCGACAATGTTCTGGAACAGGCTCAGGTACACGCCCTTCTTGTAGAGCATTTCCGCGAATAGCCGGGCCGTCGTCAGGTACTCAAGCTCCTTATGCCCGGCCGTGAGTATGACCTGGCAGCCGGAGCCTAACGCGGCGTCGATGAAGGCCATCATCTTGTCCGCCTGGCGAATCGACCAGTTGTACAGCCAGCGGCCCTCGAACAGGATGTAGTCCAACGCCCCGCAGGTGGCCAGGTATCGGCACAGGTCGGTTGCCGGAGTCGGTGGGTTCGGGTCTACCGCGCCGGCGTTGCCGATAATGCTCGTCACTCCGCGCTTCCGCATCTCGCGCGTGAGCCAGAGCCAGAAGTCGGCAAGCTCGCCCGGCGTGTAGTGGCCTACCATCGCGGGCTGCCAGCACATATTGTCCGAGAAAACATGGGTGGGATTTCCCCAGCACATCCAGTCCACCAGGAACGCCCGGACGGTCTCGTTGCGGAAGTTCCAAATGGGCTTCTCGGCATATCGCCCAAGGTAGTTTATGGGTAGCAGGGCGTCGCCCAGCGGCCCCAGGCCCCACCGCTCGCGGAACATAGTCTCCTGGCCGGTGCCGAGCTGGAGATAGAGCGAGTTCTGATACCAGAAGTACGGCTTGCCGTCCTTCGGGTCTTGATTGACGCCGCCACCGCCCACACTGAAGGCGGGCGTAGGACCACCGCCGCCGTTACCGTACAGCCAGCGTACCCATTTCACTGTCATGGCTCCCCGATCTTGTCAGATGGCTAACGGCTGGCCGTCAACGATAGTCGCGTAGGCAATCCAGCCCTGGCAAGTAGTCGAAGTCCCCACCTTGTTAATGATGAGCGCCTCGTTGTCGGCGCCCTCAAGGCCAGCCGGAAGCGTTACCGTGGAGGCCACGACGAATTGCAGCGTATCGATCACGCTGGCCGCCGAAAGGATGTTCACGGAGTCGGTGCCGCTACACGACATCCGCCCAGCGACAATGACGTGGCGGTAGCCATCAGCCGCCGCCGCAATCGTCGAGTCGTCCCCGCCGGTTCCCGTGAAAATCTTAATCGTTACGCCCTGGCCCTTCCACTGCGACCTATACGGGACAATGGCGGTTCCTACTGTCAATGCAGCCATGTTCTCTCCTTATGCGTATGCGTAGGGACTGCCGAACGGCAGGCC
>DATKXO010000165.1:0-4892 GCA_035528995.1 Phycisphaerae bacterium
CGGCGACTACGGCAGCGTCAACAAGCTCGACTATACCTGCATCGGCGACGCGGTGAACCTGGCGGCCCGGCTCGAGTCGGCCAACAAGGTGTTCGGCACCTGGATCATGGTCTCCGGCCAGACGCGCGATCTGGCAGGTGAGGAGTTCGAGTTCCGGAGCCTGGGCCGCCTGCAGGTAGCCGGTAAACAGCAGGCCGTGCGGGTCTACGAGCTTCTCGCCCGCCGCGGGCAGGTGGACGACGCCCGGCGCCGCTACGCCGAGCTGTTCGCCCTGGCGGTGGGGCTGTTCCAGGATCGCCGCTGGGACGACGCGGCGGAGGCGTTCGCCGTCTGCCGGCAGGAGCGGTCTGACGACCCGGGCGTGGAGCTGTACCTGGATCACGTCCAGCGCTATCGCGACAGACCGCCGCCGGACGGCTGGAACCGGGGTATCGAGCTGACCACCAAGTAGCCTCGGCCCGTCCGAGAACCGGGCCGGCACCCAATCATCCCTCAGATTATCGGGCCGTAAGTCAAGTTGCCCCTTCGACTTTCCGACACACTCAGCGGACTCGGTCGTCCGACTCGGTCGGGCGCCCAAGAAGGGAACCCATCCGGGAAACACCTGCGTGGCACAGCCGAACATCCACGTGCTGTTGGACGAACCGGTGGTTCCGCCGGCGATCGCGGCGGCCCTGCGACAGGTCGACGCCGGCATCCGTCTCAGCCGGCTGGAAACCGAGTTGACCTCGCCGTCGCGAGCTCCCGCTGACGCCCGGCTGATCATCACCAACGCACCCGCCGAGGGACGCGCGGACCGGCTTAGAACGCTCTACCAGCACTGTGACCGTCATCCGTGCGCCACTCTGGTGGTGACGCCCACACCCGTAAGCAGCGGAGACAGGGTTACACCGGCGGGCGGATCGCCGATCGGCTTCGCCAGCGGTCTGTCCGCGGCGGAGTTGGCCGGACGGCTCGCGGCCATGTGCTCGTTCCGCGAGCCGCTGTCCCGCCTGCGCGACGAGGTGGCCGAGCTGCGCGAGCGCGACCGAATCCGCGGCGACAGCGCCAGCCACTTCGACACGCAACTGCAGCTAGCCAGCCAGATGCAGCGCGACCTGCTGCCCCATCCGCTGCCACAGGTCCGCGGGGCCAGGCTGCATACCCTCTATCGCCCGGCCGACCACGTCAGCGGCGACATCTACGACGTCCTGCGCCTGGACGACTCGCACGTGGGCCTGTCCATCGCCGACGCGACGGGACACGGGATGCCGGGTGCGCTGCTGACCATGTTCATCAAGCGGACCATGCGTGGGAAGGAGACCTACGGCGGAGCGTCGCACCTGCTATCGGCGTGCGAGGTGCTGGAGGTCCTCAACCGCGAGCTACTCGAAGCCCACCTGACCCAATGTCATTTCGTCACCGCGCTTTACGCGACCTTCAGCGAAGACACCCGGCGGGTGTGCTGGGCGCGCGGCGGGGCTCCGTACCCCATACTGATCCGCCCGGGATTGCCCGCTCAGCAGCTACGCAGTGACGGCACGCTGCTGGGTGTGCTGGAGGAGCCACAATTCGAGCGCGTCGAACTGACCCTGGAGCCCGGCGACGTGATGGTGTTTCACACGGACGGCCTGGACGCTTTGCTGCTGGATCGCACCCGCCCGGGCCGCTACGATGACATCACCGAGACGCCCTGGTTCAAGAGTCTGCGCTGCGGCAGCATTGCCGACCACCTGGCCCAGATCCGCGACCGCCTGGAGGAGACATCGCCATCCGGCTGGCCGGTGGACGATCTCACCATCGTGGCCCTCGAGGTGGTCTGACCCCTCCCAGGACCGCCACTGTTGCTCTTCGTCGTAGCAAAACACGTCCCGCACGACCGCGCCCGGACGGAAACCCGGCACGCGCCGGACATACAATGACCGTGGTGAGCGCGATTCCGGCCCTTGCGGGCCCCACCGGCGGGTGCGCCGATCGGTTTGCATTGCGGCGGGTTCGGTGGTAAAGATTCCCGCGGGCTGAGTGTGCACCAAGTCACTGAGGAGGTGCGAGATGTCGGCGGGATCCACTTCTGGTAATCCGGCCCACGCCAAACTGGTGGAGAAGCAACTTCGCAACTGGGAGATCGCCCGCAGTCAGCGGCCCACGCCGCCCCCGGTGCGGAAGAAGGAGGTCGAGGACTTCATTGCGATTTCGCGCGCTGTCGGTGCTGGTGGCGCGGCCGGGTCACAGATCGTGAGCGTGCTGGGCGCCAAACTCGGCTGGCCGGTGTTCAACAAGGAGATTCTGCAGGCGATGGCCGCGGACGACCCTACCCTTGAACGGATCTACGACTCGATGGACGAGCGTGACCTGAGCTGGGTCGAAGAGTCGTTGCGCTCGCTGGTGGAGGGCTCGTTCAAAAAGAACGATTACTTTCGCCGGCTGACCACTACTGTCCTGGCGCTGGCCCGGCAGGGGCCGGCGGTTTTCCGAGGCCGGGCCGTCGATCTGATCCTACCGCGGGATCGCGGCTTCCGGGTGCGGTTGACGGCGTCGCCCGCCAGTTGCATCCGCAATTACGCCGAGCACCACGAAATCGACCTTGGCCGCGCCCGGACCGAGCTGGCACGCATCGAGACCGACCGGGCCGAGTTCGTGCGTCATCATTTCGCCATCGACCCCGCCGAGCAGAGCCGCCACGACCTGATCATCAACCTGGACCGGTTCACGGCCGACCAGGCCGTCGAACTGATCCTCCGGGGTCTGAAGATGCGCGGGATGGTCGGCTGAGCATACGGACAAGCGCGACAGAAGCGGCCGGCAGGCCACAAGCAGGCCGGCAGGTCGATCACCCGGAAAGCCACGTGTCCGATGCTTCGGCCCGAACTGAGGGCGTTGGGGCTCGAACCCAAGACCTACGGCTTAAAAGGCCGTTGCTCTACCAACTGAGCTACACCCCCTACTGGATGAGAGTACCGCGGGCCCGTGGCACCGTCAACGCCCGCGGGTCTGAGTCGCCCGGCGAGTGGAACCGGACTGCGTTGCCTTCGTGTGCGTCGCCCGGACCTGACAGGGGCCGATGTCGCCCGAGGCCGGCCGTCAGGACTCGCGTGAGACGTATCCCTCCCGCCGGGGCCCGCGGGAGGCCCATCAAAATGCCCGGCATCATCGTTGCCGTCCTGAGTGCCGCGACCGGCCGCACGGAGGTCCCCAACTGTTGCCGGAATTGCGGTTATGATCTGACGGGGAACGCGTCAGGTCGGTGCCCCGAATGCCGGGAGGAGGTCTAACCGGAGTCTGCTGAGAATGTCTCACTTGTAGACGGTAGGCCATTGCATTTCGGAGGTATCGCGATGAGGCGTGGGCTACGTGCGTGTGGGCCGGTCTGTGCACTGGCGGTCCTCTCGCTGCTTCTGAGTGGGTGCTCCTCGTACATGTCGGTGGTCAAGCCCGTTCCGAAGCTCAGCGTGCTCTCACCAGAGCTGGAGAACCTCACGGACGTCGTCATTGAAACCTACCTAAAGGCGGACGTGCGCCCGGTGTTCCCCAGCGTACTGGCGGTAGCCAAGGTGCGCCCGGCAACGGTGTCGAACTACGGGTATCGAAAGGTCGAGAAGGACGCGGCCCTGGAGGTCCTCCGCGGCGAAGAAGCCGACGGTTGGCGGCGGATGATCGGTCCGGTGGCCGGCGGCGGCGAAGCGCTCCTGGAACAGGTTCAGTTCGTCAGCTCTCTGCTCGTGAAGAATCCGGTGACGCTCAAGGGTCTGCGCGATTCCGCGGCCCTGCTGCACGCGCCGCTGTTGCTGGTCTACCTCCAGGATGACAGTCAAAGCGCAGGGTACAACGACGCGGCGATGGCCTATTGGACGATCGTTGGGCTGTTCGTCGTGCCGGGCAACACCGTGGGGCACTATACCACCTGTCAGGGCGTGCTGATCGACACCAGGAGCGGGTTCATTCTGGCGACGGCCGAGGGCGAGGCGAAACGGGAGGAGAACGTTTTGCGCGGCGCCGTTCATATTGCCCGGGATCGCGTCGAACAGCAGGCCCAGGCCGAAGCCGTTGCCGACCTTCAGAAGAGTTTCCGCGAGACGTTAGCCGGGCTGGCCCGCTCGCGCGGCGGCCGGGTCGAATAAGCCCCACCGTCTGTGCCGATCTGCCGGCGAGCCGGACCGGGCCCTGGCTTGGCTCGTCAATCATGTCCGATCACGCCAACGCGCCGGAACCAATCCATGGCCCCGTACCGTTCTGGCCCTGTTTGAAGGCCTCGGGTAATCTATTCGCACGCGTTGGCGAGAGCGTGGTGACTGCGACCCGTCGGGACACCCGGCCGGCTCCGCCGCTCCGGGTGCCGGTCACTGTGGCCCGATGAGTCGTCCGGGGAGGTTCGATGGCCCTGGAGTGTCCCAACTGCCGGTACCCGGTTTCGTTCTGGCGTTCGATCAGGACGACGGCCTGGGGCCGGTTCCAGTGCAAGGCGTGCGGCTCGGTGCTGGGCATCGACCAGAAGAGGAGGTTCGTGGCGCTGGTGCCCTGGCTGGCCTGCATCGCTTTCTTCCTGTTCGTGGCCCAGGTGCAGCGGTTTGGCACCGGCGCTCTTATGGGTGCTTACCTGCTGTCGTTCTTCCCCATCTATTACCTTCTGGAGAACGTCGTCCTGATCGAGAGGCGGTCGTTCTGCTGCCGCAAGTGCGGCTATCAGCTCGAGGGCTTGACCGTGCCGCGCTGTCCCGAGTGCGGCCAGGAGTTCGATCCGTCGGAAAAGGCCGAGGTTCTGGAGCGCATCGGCAAGCCCGTGCCCCGAGCGCGGCGCCGATGGGTGATGATCCTGCTGGTGCTGCTGCTCCTGGGCACGCTGGTCGCCAACCTCGTTACGTATTACCGCGTTCGCTTTGCCCCGCCGCCGACTCCGATGCAGCAGCCGGCAGGCC
>DATKXO010000166.1:0-2139 GCA_035528995.1 Phycisphaerae bacterium
CGTTCGCCCGGCAGTGCCTGGATGCCGCTGATGCCGGGATCGGCGGTGGCAAACATGATGGTGGCCGAAGCGTAGGCGATGCCGTTGGCCGCATCCAGCAGCCAGAGGTTGGCGGGTACCACGGCTCCTTCGGCGGGAGAGCCAAGGCTGAGCGTTGCAGGCACGGAGCCGGCCGTCCAGCGCGGGTCGGTCTCGTCGGCCGGAGCCGGGGCGCTGCCGGCGGCGAGGATGTAGTGCGTGTAGCCGGGGCCTTGCACCGCGAAGTTCACGGCCACGGTCGTCTCGTCTGTCGTCGTTGTGCTGCCGGAGGTCGGGTCGGCCAGGCTGAACTCGATGGCGTTGTCGGCACGCGCGGGAGCGAGGACGATGTTGTCGAACCCGGCGGAGTACTCGTTGTATTCCCATTCATCGCTGCCAGCTGCGGCCTTGAATCCGCCCACGCCCTTGGCCGTCGGGCCGCACATGAAGCCGAACACGCCTTCGACCGGGACGCCGTCCGCGAACGCGCGGATCGTGTCTGATTCCATATCGAGGATGAACTCGAAACGGTAGACCTTGTTGGCGGCGTAGGAGGGAAGCAGGGGCACAGTGCCGCCGGCGCAGTCGAGGACGATCCGGCCGCTGTCCTGCCGCACCTTCAGGATGTTCTGCAGCGTGTTGTCGACGCCGCGGTTCGTGAACAGTTGCAGGCCGGGCTGGCGGAAGCCGGGCGGGCCGGCCGTGCTGGCGGTCGCCAGGTTCTCATACCAGCTTTTCGTTTCCACGGCGAGCACTTTGCCGGATGCCATGTCGAACGAGAGCTTCCACATCTTGGCGTTGGCCGGATTGGCATCGGTGCCGGCGATGGGGTCGGTCACGCCGGCCGGCGGCTCGATGGTCAGCAGGCCCATGTCTCCCGCGCTGAACAGCATCGGGTGGTTGAACATCTTCACGCACGTGGTGGGGAGGCCAAACGAGCCGGCGGCAGCCACGGTGGTGCCGCGATCCGTGCCGTTGCGGCGGGCGTAGGTGGGCTTCAACATTCCGCCGGCCGTGGTATACGTGGCGAGCTGAATGGTGCCAAGCGGCTGGGTGAACTCCAGCGTCCACGCGCCCGGGTCCTTCGACGATACCCGCAGCACATTCGTCTGCGATGCGTTGCTGTGGATGACGATATCGAGCAGGGTGCGCGGCTGCAGGCCGGTGATGGCCACGCTGTGCCGGGTGCCGTAGGCGGTGTAGGCGGTGGACTGCGTCAGGGCCTCGCCCGCCGGGCCGTATTCCAACCAGCCGATCGCGTCGCCACTGGTGAACCAACTGATCGTCACGCGGTCGAATTGCGACTCATCGCTCACGATGTCGGTGATCGCGACTGTCGACGTGAGGTAATCGAAGGTGCCGTCGGTGCCGGCGAAGTTGTTGCTTTCGGGCGCGAAGTGGTAGGTGAGGCCGGGCTTCAGGTCGGCGATGACCACACTGTGCGACGTGCCGGTTCCCGCCTCGAACTCGGTCGCCGAATCGTACGGCGGGCCGTCCTGATCGTACAGCACGCGGGTGCTGGCGGGGATGTCGGTTGTCCACGTGATCGTCACTTCACCGGGGCTGACTAGCGTCTGCACATTGCTGATGCCCGGATCACCCGACGCATACAGGATGGACGCGCTGGCGGACTGGATGCCGTTGTCGGCGTCGAGCAGCCACAGCGTCACGTTCACGGTGGAGTTGGGAACGGGGCTGCCGAGGTCGACGGTCCCCGGTGCGGGGCCTTCGACCCACCGGCCATCGTTCTGGTCGGCCGGTGGCGTGGGATTGTCGCCCACTGCAATGATGTGGCCGACGTAGCCCGGGCCGAAAACACTGAACGAGAGATCGACGACCGTGTTGCCGGTCATCGTCGTGGAGCCGGTGGTCTGATCGCTGAGAGCGAAATTCCCGATGACGTTGGTGAAGGGTTCGGCCTTGAGGCTGATGCTGTCGAAGTGGGTGCGATCCTGCCAACTGACGCCTGCGGGCGATCCGCCGCGGGCTTCGAAGCCGCCCACGCCCTTGTCGCTGGCGCCGGTGAGCGGGGTCAGGTCTTCGCTGAGGTCGCCGCCGTCAACCCGCACGCGGAAGACGTCGGTTTCCATGTTCATGACGAGTTCCACCTGGCAGGCAGTC
>DATKXO010000167.1:0-11724 GCA_035528995.1 Phycisphaerae bacterium
AGGGGATGAAGCAGGAGAGAACTTATTGTTTTGTGGTCATCGCGTTTTTTGGCCCGTTTTGGGGGGTGTGGCGGCGGGTGGGGCGAGGGAGTCGGGGGGCAGGGTCGAGGTCAGGGCGGTGTGCGCGGGGTGGGGCCGGGCACCGCAACCAGCTTGGATTCACCACGACCGGGTTTCGGGCTCGCAGCTTTGCCGGCAGTGATCCCACGGGCTGGACGGTTTGGTTGAGGTGCGTTTGCGTGTCGTAGTGTTGATCTATCTGGGAATGGGCGCGGCCACGATCATGCGGCAGCCCCCTCGGGCGGGAATGGGCGACGCGAGCGCAGTTCCTCTGCTCTGCGGAGGATTCGCTGTTGTTCCTCTTCCAAGGAACGCAGCACCGCTTCGAGGTTGGGTGTTGACCCCCGCTCCTCCAGGTCGTTGGCCAGGCGTTCGATCTGTTGGTGGTTGCGATTCAGGTCTTCCTGCGCTTCGCGCTCCTGTCGGGCCAACTCACGGCGAATGTCGATCAGTTGCTTGCGGTTCAGTCTGATCTTGTCGATGGTGTAACGTCCGGCCGGTGTCAAGGCATGCAGCCAACACAGGTCGTCCGCCCCAGGATCACGGGCGATCCGGAGGTGGTCATCGGGGTCATCCTCACACGGGTCGACGAATCGAAAACCTCGCGATTCCTCCTCCTCAGTCGGCCAGCGGTTCGACTTGTGCAGGTTGCATCGCCGGCAGGCGTAGTAGAGGTTGGTCCAGTCCTTCTTCCGGTGCTGGAACTCAGGGCGGCTCCAGGGGCGGAAATGATCCACCTCCATGGCATCGAATCCGCCCATCCACGCCTCGTGCGAGATGCAGTATGCACAGCGGAACCGAAAGAGTTCCTGCAGGTGTAGCTTGTAGTCGCCGTACTTGGTGACCGGTCCAGGATCCGAGCCCCGAACGATCCTCATCCAGCGATTCCTCTGTTCATGAGACGTCGATCATCTTGTTGCCGATCCGGTCCATCCGCTGGCGCGACGCCCGGCGCTCCACTTCACAGGTTTCCAGCCAGGAGTCGTCCGGCTGATGGGCGGCGTAGTCGCTGCCGTCCATTTCGGCCTCGAGCCGGTGTAACTCGTCCCGCTCGGCGGGAGTGAGCTTGGTCTGCAACCGCTTGTCCACCAACTCGTCGTAGCGTGTCTGTATCTCGGCGGACACGGCTGTTGTCCCGTCTCGAAGAAACCGCTGGTAGGTATCGCTCAGGTACACGTACAACGGTACGCTGGGCGTGAAGCCGTCGGGAAAATAGCCTGTGAACCGGATGGGCACGCCGGGGCGGACCTTGCTACAGAAGAGGTCAACGAGAAAGCGTTCGGCCTTCGCCGGCAAGCTGTATAGCCGCAGCACTTCGGCATCCATACGCATGAGCAACCGATGGAGCGTCGCCCAATCGACCCTGTCTCGTTTCTGGGCACCGGAGAACAACGGCATGGCATCTACGCCACCCGAATCGTCATCGAAGCGGCGGGCTGCATCCAGATAATCGCACGCGGCTCTGGCGACGCGTCGAACGCCGTCCGGGTCCGCGCGCGGGATCGGCAGCTCACGCAGGTCGCCGTCTTGGATATTGCGCTTCAGGGTATGAGTGTACACGTAGGCGTTCGCCAGTGGCGAGCAACAGAGAGCGCAGACGTATTCCAATAGGTACTCATCCTGGTCCTTTGGTCGCACCGTGAGGAAGTTGTTCAGGAAGGGCCGGCCCTTCTGGTCGATGAAAGGCCTCAATCGCCATATCCCGCGGCCAGGATTGCGGGGCATCAATACTTGGGGGAGGTCAATATCCCGACCGAGTCCCGGCCGGCGTATGACCTCCTCTGCACGGCTTAGGTGCGACAGTCCTGGTTGACCGTGCATCATCCAATCTCCGCGCGGTCGGGCATAGCCTGGCACGCTTCCGGCGAACCGTCTCGATTCGAGCGTTTTCACGTGCGGGGGGAGGCCCTCGTCATCGTCAGCGTTTCGCTTCTTTCGTTTGTACTCCATCCCCTTAGAAACATGGGCGAGATCGGCCAGTCGCGGGTACTTGTCGAGCCACGACCATAACTCCTCGCTTAGTTCCGGAACCCAAAGCATGCACTCGGGGCGCTCGGCGAATGCGCCCTGTGGAACCTCGCGATCAGACGGAAAACCGTACCGCCCCTTGAACTCCTCACGTTCGTCTTCGCGGACGCGCTTGCACCTGACGAGAGTTGTCGGTGTGCTGATCTTCGCCAGACGGCGCCCCAGCAAGATGCCGCACTCGTGATCCGCGAACGTGAAGAGCCCATCCGGAAAGAGGGATATCTCGGCCAGTTGGCAGTTTTCAAGGAGCCAGCGCCGGAAGGTAATCACGCGTTTGTTGGTCACTCCCTTTGTGTGGAGCAGCGTTGCCGGAACGACGACGCCGAAGACTGCACCCGCGGGAAGGTGTGGTAGGGTGCGTTCAAGGAGTCGCAGCGGTTTGCCGCCCTTGAAAGGCGGATTGGCCAGCAGCAGGCGGCATTGGCGCGCCGCGTCCCGCAGCCTAGTGGATTCGAACATATCGCCTGCCTGAAGCCCCTGCCAACCGTCGGGATTGGGCACATCGGCCACGGTGAGCGACAAACGGGCGATCTCCAGAGCGAAGGAATCCTGCTCGATGCCGCAGAGGCGCTCCCGAAAGAACGTGCTCAGCTCTCCCGGGCTCTTGCCCAGGTCGAAGTTCCTGAGCAGCCGCATGATGCCGACGAGGAACGGGGCGTGACCACACCCGGGCTCGCACGCGCGCAAGTGGACAGGGTCGATCTTCTCGATCCATGGAGCCAACTGCCAGATCATGTAATCCACGAGGTACGACGGCGTGCTATGAGTGCCCAAAAGCTCTCGCGTAGCCTTGGTCACCAGCGCTTGTTCGTACACGTCGGCCAGGGCCTCGGTGGTGAGGTTGCGGAGGCTGCTCAGTTGGCGGAAGAGGGCGCTGGCTTCCTCTAACGCCTTGCGCCGGCGAGCCCCTCCAATCTCGACGCCTTCCTGTGAACCGTAGTGCTTCTGGACCCGTCGGAACACGTCGTCCAGATTACTGAGCCGCAACGACTTGAACTTCGGAACTTCCTTGTCCTGCAACACTTTCGCCGCCAGCAGCCGGAACGTCGACTTGACGATCCACTCGCGCTGAGTTGGCTTCAGCTCCGCGTCCTCGGGAAAAACGCCGCGCAGGATCAGAGCCGCCTCGGTGACTTTTTCGGTGAGCTTGCTGCCGATCTGCCCTTCGGCAAACGGAAGCAGGCCCGCGTCGACAAACTCCAGTTGCCGGCCGCTGCCGGGAATGCGGCCGAGGGTCTTGGCGTCGTAGATTCGCCCTGGTGCGAGGTCGGCCTGATGGTCCTTGAAGAAGCGAGGAATCTGCCTGGGCGTGAGCCTTGGCTCTTTGAGTTCCGCGGTGTGCGGGCCCGGTTTCCACACCTGCAGTTGGTCACCCAGGCAGGCGAAGACCACGGGGGCCCCGAACTCCCGGCAAGCCATCACCTCGGATCGCGGGTCATCCGACTTTATGTCAAGAGCGGCGATACAGGCGGAACGGGCGTCGAACGGTTGGTGGGCGAATGCCGCCAGGGCGATGGTCTTGTCGGCGGCGAACGCGTAATCCGCCACGATCAGCCCTGGCCCGTAGCCGCAGCCGTTGACCAGATGCCGCTTCAGGTCCGAGGCACGTACGAGAGGATTCGCCATGCGTGTTTCCGCCCACGTCTGCCGCGCTGGTGACCGGGCGAGGTGCCCGCAAGACAACGGATTCTACTCCACCCAGCGCTCTGTTCAACCGCGACACCACGAACTGAAGTTGACGGCAAAGGCTGGTTGGCTGGAGCCGACCAATCGGGCGTTCGGGCTGCCGGACGTGGTTGAAGCCTGCGCGGCGGGAATCCCGGTGAACCGGGATGGGGATGTGGGCCGGCGGACGGGCACGCGGCGCGGGGCGGTCGGTGATCCCGAGAATCGGGACGGTACTGATGGGGGCGCGTCGGGCGGCGGGGAGGGGCGCCAGGTCAGACCGGCTGGAAAGCCGGTTCCACAAAGTTGCACGGGGCCGCTGCGCGGAATCATGCCGCACGCCGCATGGCCACGTCCCGATACGTCGGGATGGGCCATGCCACCCGTGACCCGCCCGCGCGAGCTCCCGACGCCGTCGGGACGGGTTCCGCTCGCGGCTCGGAAAACGGCAGACTCGTGCGAGTTGGGCGCTACGGCGAACCATGCCGCACGGGCGTTGGGGTGCATCAAGATGCACCCTACGGGCTTCGGATGGGCAGGTCCCGATACGTCGGGATGGGCCGTGGCACGCGTCCGCGCGAGCTGAAGCTCGCGGCTCGGGAAGGGGTAGGTGATTCCGCTTCCTGACGGGCGCGGCTCGGGACACGTTACCGGGTGGGGGCCCAGAGGTATAGGAACTGGGGGGTGGTCAGTTTCCACAAGTTCGGCAGGTCGAAGTTGATCAGGTTTATGTCGCCCGGGCGGGTTGGGGCCGCGGCGTGGTAGGTGGCTACGTAGCCCAGCGGGCGGTGGTAGCGGACCAGGCGGACCTTGCCGGCGCCGGACCTTGTCTTGGCGCTGGCGATCGCGTCGCGCATGGTGCCCAGGCGGTCGATGAGCTTGTGGTCCAGGGCCTGGGCGGCGGTGTAGACCCGGCCGTCGGCCAGCTCGCGGACCTGGGCCTCGTCGAGGTCCGGGCGGCCGGCGGCGACAACGGCCACGAACTCATCGTAGAGGTAGTCGACGATGTCCTGGAAGATGGCCCGTTGATCGTCGGTCAGTCTGGCGAAGGGCGAGCCGGCGGCCTTGTTCGGGCCGCTGGTGATGGCGTTGCCGGTGATGCCGAGCTTGGCCATGGTGCCGGTGAGGTCGAACATCTGCATGATCACGCCGATGCTGCCGGTGACGGTGGACTTCTGGGCGATGATCTCGTCGCAGGCGCAGGCGACGTAGTAGCCGCCGCTGGCGGCCACGTCCATCAGGACGGCCACGACCGGTTTGCCCGTGTCCTTGCGGAAGCGGGTGATCTCCTCGTGCATGAGCTCGCTGGCGGTCACCGTCCCGCCCGGCGAGTTGATCCGAAGCACGACGCCCTTGACGCGCTTGTCCCGGCGGGCCTTGTCGAGTTGTTCGAGCAGCAGGCTGACGGCATGCTCGCCCTCGCCCAGCAGCTCGGGCGCCGGCGCGTTCAGCAGCAGGCCCTCGACGTCGATGACCACGACTCGGTCGGAGGCGAAGGCGCCCTCGCTGTACAGGACCTTCTCGACCAGCTCCTGGTTGGTTGAGACGGGTTGGAGCAACACGCCGCGGGGCATGCAGCCGACGACGGCCGTTCCGATGGTCACAAGCAAGACCAACGCCAGACGGCTCGAAGTTGAATGGGACAACATCTATACTCCTCGCGGTACTGATTGGACGATGCTCGGGCCGCACGCGGCGGCGGGGGGCATGATAACCGGGGTCAGCGGCGGCCGAAAGCGGACCTGCATGGCGAGGGTGTTTGCGATCCGATGAGAGTCTCGGCCGAACAGTTCCGCGCCTTGGTCAGCGAGGCCCTCGACGGGATACCCGAGGCCTTTCTCGGCTACCTGGACACGCTGGTCGTGGACGTCGAGCCGATGCCCAGCGCCAGGGACCTGGCCGAAAGCGAACTGGACGATCCGCACGAGCTTCTGGGCCTGTACCACGGCACGCCGCTCACGGAGCGCAGCGTGGAGGGGCCGGTCGGTCTGCCCGATCGCATCGTCATCTATCAGAACAACATCCAGCGTTTCTGCCGGACGCGGCGGCAGATCGTCCGGCAGATCCGGACGACGGTTTTGCACGAGATCGGGCATCACTTCGGGCTGGACGAAGACGAACTGGACGAGTTGGGTTACGCGTAGACGGACGACAAACGACCGCGAGCCGCGGGGTTCATCCGGTACGGCGAAGCCAAGCCGCGCGACATGAATGTCGCGGCTCGGGCAGACATGAATGTTGCGGCTCGGGCAGACATGAATGTTGCGGCTCGGGTGATGGACCGCGCGACATGAATGTTGCGGCTCGGGTGATGGACCGCGCGACATGAATGTCGCGGCTCGGGCAACGGGTCGCTCAGTTGCTGGCGGTTTGTTTGCGGAGGGTCATGTCGAAGTTGCGCACCATGGCCTTGTACATGGCGGCCACGATCAGACAGATCATTCCGACGGCCAGGGCGCTGCCGATCAAGGACAGACCGCGCACCAGGTTCAGGTCCTTGGCCAGGGCGGTTTCCGACTCGAACAGCACCGACGGGTCGCAGATCACGGTGATGGCTGTGAAGGGCGTGAACGGGGCCAGGGCCGCGCCGGCCGCCCCGAACGTCGCGATGATCTTCCACCAGATGCCCGTGGCCGCCATGCAGATGACAATCACCAGCCCCAGGCTGACCATGACCGCCTGGACCGTCTTGCGGCTGCGCAAGGATATCTGCAGGCCGAGCATGCAGGTCCAGGCGGTGAAAGCAAGCATGAGGGCGGCCAGCTCGAGCACGGACTCGAGATGGGCCACGCCTACGCCCGTGGTGAAGAACAGGTCGTAGACGGCGAAGAGCAGCACGCTGAACACGGGCACGGCGATCAACGGCACGGTGAAGCTCACCAGCCCCCTCAGCTTGCCCCACACGATGTAGCGACTGGTCAAGGGTGTGGTCAGCAGCAGGTCCAGCGTGTTGGCCTCCTTCTCTTTGGTCATGGCCGTGGCGGCCGTGTTCGTGCTGACCAGCAACACGACGCCGAACTCGATCATGACCAGGGCGGAGAGCCACTCGCGGGCCCCGGCCGCTCCGAACGTAGCTTTGTCCCGGATGTAGAAGACCAGCAGGATCACCGCGGCCGCCACGCCGCCGCAGAGCAGCGAATAGCGCAGCAGACCGCGCGTCGCCGCCGACGCCCGGGTGGCCGCCTCCCGCCAAGCCACCGGGTTTTTCCACACCCGACGCGGCGAGCGCGTCCGTTCGCCGGCCGGGATGCGACCCAGCTTGGCCGCCAACGCGGAGAAGAAGGTGCGCTCGCCCTCCTTGGCTCCCCGGCGCACGAAGAACATGCTCAACACGGTCAGCACGAAGGACAGCCCCAGCGTCAGGACCACGTACACCCGCTGAGGATAGGCCAGGAAGTACTTGGCCGGCGACCCGACCGAGGCGATCTCGCCGAGCTCCGGCGCGGGGATCTGGTTGAGGGCGACCTCGAGACAGAGGAAGGGATGCAGGGCCGCCAGCCAACTCAGCTTCCGCCCGTCGATGCTCTCCGGCGCGTCGGCAAACCAGGTGCCGCTCCATCGCCCCAGGGCATAGAGCACGAGCAGGTAGAGCCCGATCATGAGATAGAAGGAGAAGATCGTCCGACGCGTGCCCACGCGGACCATGGCGATGGCGATGGCCAGCGAGCCGGTCAGCACGGCCGTCGATCCGGCGATGATGAAGCTCTCGATGATCTGCGAGGCCGTCACGCCGCCGTAGACCATGGTGATGAGGAAGATGGGCAGCCCGGCCAGCAGCAGCATGATGACGAAGTACAGGCGGCTCATGAGCGAGCCGAAGACGATCTGAGCGTTGGACAGCGGCGTGGACAACAGAATGTTGAACGTCTGGGCGTCGCGCTCCTGGGTGATGGCCCCGGCCGTGAAGATCGGCGCCAGAAAGCACATCAGGGCGAGCTGGGTCATCGAGGCCCACTTGAAGGTCATCGACGCCCCCTTGGCCAGGTCGGCCAGCGACCCGCCGGCGGTCTGAATCTGGCTGCTCAGGGCGATCAGCACGACGAGCAGCAGTACGGCCAGATAGGTGAATCGCAGCCAGAGATGCCGGGGGCGCTTGGAGGCGCCCTGCACCACGCGGACCAGGATGGGGTTGCCCATCAGCAGGTGCCAGAACCACAGCCAGAGCCTGGTCAGGGCTACTTGCATCGGAAGTCAACAGATGCGGAACGCGGAATCATTGCACGATGCCTTTGGTGAGGCGCATGAAGGCCGTCTCGAGGTTGACCTCCTCCTCGCGCAGCTCGCAGAGGCGGAAGTTGTTGTTGAGCAGCACTTTGGCCAGGCCGCTGAAGTCGTGCGTGGTCGAGTCGAGGTCGACGATGAGGGCCCCGTCGCCCTGTGCCACCGATTTGACACCGCGCGTCCGCTGGAGGAGCAGGGCGGCCAGGTCCTGCTGCTCGGTCACCCGGACGTGCACCCGCGTGCCGCGCTTGGCCCGGGCGAGAATCTCGGACAGGGTGCCGTGAAAGAGGAGTTCGCCGCTTTCGATGATGCCCACGGTGGTGCAGAGCTCGGCCAGCTCGTGCAGGATGTGGGAGCTGATGATGATGGTCTTGCCCATGTTGCGGAGCTCTTTGAGCAGCTCGCGGATCTCGATGCGGGCCCGGGGGTCCAGCCCGCTGGCCGGCTCGTCCAGCAGCAGGACCCGCGGATCGTGCAGCAGCACCCGGGCGACGCTGAGGCGCTGCTGCATGCCGCGCGACAGCGAGTCGACCAGCGCGTCCCGCTTGCCGACCAGGTCGGTGAGTTCGAGCACGTCGCCCACCACTCGGGTGCGCTGCTTGCCGATGATGTTGTAGGCGCTGGCGAAGAACTCGAGGTACTCCTGGACGACCATGTCCTCGTAGGCCCCGAAGAAGTCGGGCACGTAGCCGATGAGGGGGCGGATCTTGCGCGACTCGTAGCCGATGACCCTGTCGCAGACTCGGGCCTCGCCCCAGGTGGGCTGCAGCAGTGTGGCCAGGATTCTGATGGTGGTGGTCTTGCCGGCGCCGTTGGGGCCGATGTAGCCGAAGCACTCGCCCTCCTCGATTTCGAGCTGCAGGTTGTTGAGGGCCACCAGCTTTCCGTAGCGTTTGGTCAGGTTGATGGTCTGAACGATCAACGCCTCACTCCTGCGTCACTGCTGCGTCACCGGGATCGAGAACCGGTACATGGTGTAGGCCTCGTCGGCCCGAAGCGGGTCGAACGATCCGCTGCCGGTACGCGTGCACAGCATGACCGGTCCCTGGTCCTCGGCGAAGCCGATCAACATGATCCGATCGGTGGTCAACTCGTCACAGCGGTCGAGCTGGCGGGTGGGCTGCCGCCAGAAATCAACCCCGGCGGCGTGCACTGTCGAGGACAGGCTCATCGGGTTGTAGGCGCTCAGCGTGGTGAGCATCAGCAGTGCGTCCTGGTATTGCTCCAGCCGCACGCTCTCGACCACCTCGCTGCCGCCGCCGAAGGCGCCCAGGGTATCGCGGAAATCGTTGGCCCACTCCTTGTGGAACTCGCCCAATTCGCGTTCGGCCCACTCTGCGACGGGCACCGGAGCGCCGGTCTCGGCGTTGGTGTAAATCCGCTGGGTGATATCGACCTGCTGCCCGTCTGCGATGTCGCCCAGTTCGTGGACCAGAATCCACGTGTCGCGCATCGGCCTTTGAAGGCCACCCGCCGTAAAGGCGTCTCGCCAGGACTGGATCAGCAGACAGTTGGTCAGCGGATGCCCCAGGTTGTTGGTGATCGTGCTGCCGTCGGCAATCCTGGGCGCCGGCTCGCCCTGTTCCCGTCGGACGGGACGAACGGTGATATTCGCGTCGATGCTCCGGCGCAGATGCCCGGACCAGCGGCCCTCGAACTGCTTGAGCGTCGCCCGGATGGGAACGTCCTCGATCACGGCGCTGGCCGGCAGCAGCCGGTAGCGGGCCGGGTCCGCGTAGCTGCCGGTCGAGGACAACACGTTCGACTCGGTCGGCATGGGCTTGAGGAAACAATCGGTCCGCCGCGGCTCGGTGATGCGGGCGTAGTCGGAGGGGAGCCACAGGTCCACCCAGGAGTGGGTTCCGGTCTTGAGGCCGAAGTAGGCGGTGGCGGTCGCTTCGTTCTGCCCGACGGTGGCGTCCACGATCGAAAGCTGATGCAGGCTTTGCCCGACGCCGCGCACGGCCTGGACCGACACGAGGCTGAGGGCCACGGCCGCTCCGGCCACCACCGCAAAGGCGGACCAGGCGTGGCGGGTCCAACCGCGCGTGTTGAGGAACCACCACGATCCGAACGTGGCAATCCCGACGTAGGCGATGGAGAACAGGATGGCCGCCAGCAGGTACAGACCCGTACTGCGGCGGAAGGCGACGGTGCTCTCCAGGTATCGGAACAGGCCTTGGCGATCCGGTTGTTCGACACGGCGATTGCTTCGCAACCGCAGCGTCCGCTCGAAGAACTGGACCGGCTTCACCTCGTCGCCGCGCAGCAGAGCGGCCAGTTCGGCGGCTACGAAGATGACCTGGCCCCGCTCGACCGACCGCCGGGCGATGATCGTCGCTTCGGGGTCCTTTTCGCGGACCACCGCCTGCGCTCCGGCGACGGTCTCGCACAAGGCCACGGGGATCGGCTGATCGAAGTACTCCCAACTGTCATCGTCCTCGTCCTGGGTGCGCTGCACACCAAGCAGGCGGCGGAGTTCCGGCAGGTGATCGCGAGGCTCCACACGGCCGATCCTGACCGGCAGGATCGGGGCGAGTTGCCTGGATGCCGCCACGGTGTCGGCCGTGCTGGCCGCGGCGATCAACAATTGCCCGCCCTGGCGAACCCAGGCCACCAGGGCGTCGAGCTGGGCCGGCGACAGGGCGGTGGCGTCGGCCTGCTCCCAGACGATGCCGTCGACCATTTCGAGGCCGGGCCAGAGATCGGGCAACTCGTCGGGGGCCAGGTGTGCGACCTGGACGGGTCGATCGTATTCGAGTGCCAAATCCTGGCTCTCGAGCTCGCCGATCCGTCCCATCGACCCTTTGCTCAACTCGAGGAGCAGGTATTCGTCGCCGACCAGCACGTCCGGTGGTTGGCCCGGCTTCAGGCTGCGAACCAGCTCACCGTTGTGGATGATCTCCACGACGTTCCCATCGGCGTCCAGCACGTCGATGGCGAAGGCGACCTCCTGGGTGGTGGGGGCGGCGGCGCAGTACATGGTGTACCGCCTGGGCCCGGCGGGCTCGCCCCGCAACTGGACGCGCACCTGATCCGAAACCAGATCGCCGTCGCGGTCGGGCTGCTCGACACGCAGAGTGCCTTCGAAACTGCTCTGGCCCTCGAGCGACAGTTCGACGGTGACCGGCACCCAGGCACCGGCCCGGATCACGTCGCCGTAGGCCGTCGGGTAGCCGATGTGGACGATACGTCCGATCAACCGGGCGTGGACCGTGGCCGGGGCGACCAGAACGGCCCCCAAGGCGATCATCGAGCACAGGATGCGAACAACCCGCACAGACATGACAGGGTCCCTGGCGCTGGAGGCGCCGCCCGACCATATCGAAGGACAACGACAGCGCGGGGTCGGACCGGTCGGACAGCTTCCGGCGCCCGGTGGTTAGGATACCCAATTCTACCCGCCGGATCATCCGGAGTCGGCAGGACGGGTGGCTCGTAAAGCCGGCGGGCCCCGCCGGAAACGCACGCCGGGCGGCCCCGAGGAGGGCCGGCGGGCGCGCACACTACCCCCCTGGCCCGTTTCTGGTTCGCGTTGGGGGGACGATTTCTTACAACCTTGGCCCGGATCAGGGGGCACGGCCGGTGCCCGAACGGGCGGGGCGCGGTGCATGCGACCCCCATCGGGAGCCATGAGGGCGAGGGTGCTCGACGATTCAGGCGGTTGTCACGGGTAGCTTGCCTGCCGGTGTGTGTGCTCCACACGCCGGCGCCGGGGAGGGCACGGGCGGACAAGCCGAGGCTGTCCGA
>DATKXO010000168.1:0-10480 GCA_035528995.1 Phycisphaerae bacterium
TGGGGTAGACGTCAAAGAAGCCCAGGGCCGGGAAGAGCGTGCCGCCGAAGAACAGGACGGCTATCAGCGGCCCGGTGCCCAGCCGCCGCCGCACCAGCCAGAGCACAACGACTGGGGCCAGCGCCGCCAGCGGAAAGAGGAACTGCCACCACACGCCCGCGTCGATCTGCCAGCGGGGATAGATGAAGGCGAGTTTCTGCGGCCAGAGAAGCTTGCCGACGTGGAAGCAGAGGATTCGGCCGGCCAGCACGCAGCGGTCCAGAAAGGTGAGGGCCCATTCCTCGCCTTCGGCCCCGACGTGGTGCTTCTCCATCCAGACGGTGACCAGGCCCATGGCCAGGCCGAGCGCCAGCAGGGGGATCAGCGGGAGCAGATCGGCCCGACGGAGCCGGCTCCGTTTCCACCACAGTAGGAGCAGCAGGGCGGCCGGCAGCGTGCAGGTGACGGTCTTGCTGAGTAGGGCGCAGGCAAACAAGACCAGGGCGAGGGCATAGAATCGCCATCGGCGGGCAAGACCGGAGCAGGCCCCGCCCAGCCCGGCGAAGCGCAGGTAGGCCCAGGCCGCTGCGAGGTAGAACAGGCCGGAGAGCACGTTCTTGCGCTCGGTAATCCAGGCGACCGACTCGACGTGTACGGGGTGGATGGCGAATATGGCGGCGGCCCACCAGGCCCCGGGCACACCCAGGCGCCGCAGAATCCGCCACAGCATCAGGGCGGACACGATGTGCAGCAGGACGTTGACCAGGTGGTAGCCGAACGGTTGCAGCTCCCACAGGTGGTACTCGATCCAGAAGCTGGTGTGGACCAGGGGGTAGTATTGCGGCGTGGCGCCCAGCTCGAACCAGATGCGTCGCAGGCCGTCGATGGAGGTCAGCGTGTCGTTGTGGGTGACGTAGTAGTCATCGTCCCAGATGAACCCGCCGCGCATGGCCGGGATGTAGACCAGCAGCGTGATCAGGACGATCAGGCCGCCCGCGAGAAGTGGACGTGTCGGCACTGCTCTCATGGTGGCGGGATTGTCCCACAGCCGGCGTTAGCGGCAAACAGGCAGGCCCGGCGCGGACCGTTCGACCGGGCCGGGCCTGTCCGGCGAGACGCAACGGCGGTAGGATAGCGGTTGGCGACCGGTCTCGTCCTGCGGCGGCGTGCCGTCGTACAGGGTCGTCCGATCCGGCCGGACCGGTACCGGCGCGTTACACGACAGACAGAAGCGTTCAACGGGCAAAGGACGGAGACACCAGCATGTCCGGTATTCGCTGTGGTTTCGGACTCGTCGCGGCTTCGGTCCTGCTGCTGGCCGGGTGTGCCCACACCGCCATCAGTGGCGACGACATCACCCATGCCCAGGTGATTCACGGGTCCGTGGGAATCATCGGGGAGGACAACGAGCTGACCGTCCTGGCGGACTCGAGGGTCACCAAGCTCTCGATCATCGGGGAGTCCAACCGGGTGATCGTGGAGGACGGCGCCCGTGTGGACAAGGTCGAGATGATCGGTGAGGACAACGAGGTGGATTGTCCGGCGGGCCTGTCGGTGTGCTTCTCCTCCATCGGGGAGGACAACCGGCTTCGCCGCCGGTCCGGCAGGGGGGCTGAGGACTGAAAATCAAGGCCGGATGGGGCGATGACCTGGCGGAATCGGGGTCGGGGTCACTCTCCGCGGCCGCCCCTGTCGCGATCGCGGTCGCGTCCTGAATCCCGCTGCCGGCCGCCCGTCTGTTCCCGGTTTTCGCCGCCGCGCCCGCGGCTCCAGCCGAAATCGACGCCCCGTTCCTCGGCCCGTTCGCCCATCTTGCGGAACATGTAGAACATCTTGGCCTGCTGGTCCGGGTCGGTCTGGGTCATCTGTTCCTTGCGGTCCTCCTTGGAGGGATTCCGCCAGCGGCGGCGTTCCTCCTCGCGTTGCTGCTCATCCTCCGGATCGTCCCGGTGCTCCTCGCGGTATTTCTGCATGCGGTCCATGAACGACTTCCAGTCGTCGATCTGCCGGTCCAGGATGGCGACCTTTTCCTCGGGGGAGGCGGTGAAGTAGTCGTCGGCCAGGTCGTTCATGTGCTCCATCCAGAGCGACCGCATGTTCCGGCCGAGGAGTTCGCGTTCCTCGTTGCTGAGTTCGTTACCGCGCCACAGGTCGAAGAGATCCTCGATGGGCATCTGCTTCATGGCCTCGATGGTGAGGCGGCGGCGTTCGCGGGCCTCCTCGCCCTCGAACTCCTCGGCGCTGGCCGACAGCAGGGCGGCCCGCATCCGGTCGGCGTCGCCGCTGGCCAGGTCGTCCTCCAGGGCCGGTCCACCGCTGTGGACCGACCAGTAGACGGCGCCGGCCAGGGCGGCGCTGCCCAGGACGACTGCCAGCAGCGTCAAGGCGGGCTTGCGTCTCCGCGTTCCGTTCATCGGCTCGCTCCGCTCATCGTTCGAGGTCCGACACATGCCCGTCCACGTACAGGAAGTTGATCGGCTGCGTCGATCCTTTACTGCCGTGGAAAGGTTGGTAGTCGCGCAAGAGGTGAATCTGTTCCTCGCTGGGCTGCCCCCTGTAGTACTCGGCCATCCTGGGGTCGCGGACGAGATTGTAGAGAGTGGTGGGCTTCAGCGTCTTCCAGGGGTCCGGGGCACTTGTGTCGCGCATGAGCCAGTACAGCTCGACGTTGAACCGGTAGCTGCTGCCCTCGGTCTGGAAGAAGCTTCGGCCGGTGTTGGGGGCCGGGCGATTGTCGAAGCCGGGCACGTCGGCGGGACATTGGAAGACCTTGACCTCACCCGCTTCGGCGGCCACGTCCTTCTCCAGGTAGGGTCGGAGCGTGTCGGCGATTCTCGGGCGCGGCGGGTCGAACATGGGGATCGAGGGCAGGGAGGCGACCACGGGGAGGATGTCCCGGTTGTCGTTGAGATAGGCCCGCATGGCCTGCCCGATGCCGCGCAGGTTGCTGGCGCACACGGTGCGCTTGGCGCCCCGGCGGGCACCGCGAAGCGACGGCATGAGGATGCCGATCAGCAGGGCCAGGATCGAGACCACCACCAGCAGCTCGATCAGCGTAAACCCGCCGCGCTTTCGGGCGAAGAACACTTCGGACGGACCTCCTGCCGCCCGGCGTCAGACGGCAACAAACCGTCGCTCGGGCGGATATCGATGATTATAACCACCTGGCCCGATTCTGCCGGTGGTTCACGCACCTGAGGCACGATTATTTACAGACGCGCGGGCGACGAACGGGCCGCCCGGCGGGAACGGGGGCGGCGGCAGAGCCGTTGTTTGACTTGGTGGCGGACTTGTGGTTACCCGCCCGGTGTGGCCTTTTGCGGTAGCTTGAGGACCTGTCCGGGGCGAAGGTTCGTCGGGTCGCCGTCGACCACCGAGGAATTGAGGGCCAACAGCTCCTGCCAGCGATTGGCGTCCCCCAGGGCCTCGCGAGCGATGCCGTAGAACGAATCGCCTTCCTGCACAAGGTAGGTGCCCTCTCCCGCAGGGGCCGGGGGAGTCCGCGCCGGCCGGTCCAGTGGCGGTATGTTGATCACGGTGCCGACGAGCAGTCGGTTGGGGTCCTTGACCTGCGGGTTCGCCTGAATGAGGAAGTTGGTGTGCCCCTGGCTGCCATAGTAGACCTCGGCCAGGATGCTGAAGGTGTCGCCGCGCTCGACCGTATGAGTCCTGACGGCGGGTTTTGGTGTAGCCGCCAAAGGAGGGTTGGAGGGCGTCTGTGCCCCGGTCGTTGCTGGGCCCGCCGTGGGTGCAGCGCCGGACCGGGCCAATTGTCCGGGGCGCCGCGACCTGGCTCGGCGTGGTCGCGGCGTTGCGTCTTCTTCGTCGCCCGACGCCGTGTCGTCCGTAACCTCGGTCGTGGATTCAGTCGCTGCGGACTGTCCAGTGGACGGGGACGCGTCGGTTCGATCGGTCGTTCCGGCGGTATCCCGACCGAAGGGCAGGAGATCGGACAGGCGATCGCCCGCGGTCGTGGGCTGAGCGCCGGGAGCGGCCGCGACCGCGGTGTCCGGAATCGCCGGCGACGTTTCGTCAGCCTGATCGGTCGATTCAAACGCCGTGCGGTCGGTCTCGGCGGGGGGTGTCGGCCTGGAATTGCGGCGGACCACGGGCGGCGGTGGCTCGACGGGGGCCTCGGCGTCGGCCACGGTCGCCTCGGTATCGACCGGAATGTTGCTTTCCTGTGAACCGGTCCGGAGAAAGTACCAGCCGGCGGCAACGACGATGATCAACGACAGAACGACTCCGACTTTCACATCCGTGCGCATCGCTCAATCCTTTGCAGTAGCGTCCAGCCGGTTCTGCGGCGATTCGACCTCCTGATTTGACCGTCTGCTGTCACGAGCCGGCGGATAGGGTCAGGATTCCCCCGGCCGACAGTGCCAGCCTGTATGCCTCCATGCAAATGTAAACCCAATTCCCGCTCCGGTCAATGTGATTTGTTGTTTTGAGCGCAGCGGGCGCTAAGCAGTTGTTGGGCTGTCGCGGCCGACACCCTGTGACTTTCCCTGCGGACGCGCCCGCCCCGAGAAGAAACGTCCCGCAACCGGCCGAGGCCGGCTGCGGGACGAACCAGAGTCATAACCGGGGCCAACGATTGAGGCGGCCCCGTCCGTGTGGGCGTCGAGAGTGTCCCCGACGCCCCAGGCGTCAACCCGTCGCCGCCACCAGGCGGCTGTAGTCGCGATCCGAGCGCAGCTCGACGCGGATGCCCCAGACCAGGGCCGCGGCCAGAATCACCCCCGCTATGATCAGGGCGGTGGGCGAGCCGGAGGCAACCACCGCGATCCCTCCGAAGAGTCCCAGGGCGACCAGCACGTAGACGACGATGTGCAACAGCCGCGGGCGATAGAGCAGCGGGGCGGCCACGCCGACCGAGCTGTAGGTGCCCACGATCACGCCCAGGAGCAGGGCGAACGCGAAGCCGTGCACGCCTGGCCCGCCAAACACGTACATGATGAACACCACCAGGAGCGTGGTCAGCGAGGTCAGCAAGGTACGCGACAGCGTCTGGTTGATGCTCGAGTTGATCATCTGGGCGTTCAGGGTGGGCAGCTTGCCTCGGTTCTCGCGGATCCGGTCGAAGACCACGATGGTGTCGTTCAGGCTGTACCCGATGATGGTCAGCATGGCCGCGATCATGGGCAGATCGATCTTGAAGTCCTGTAAGAGCAGCAACCTGCCGATCACCCCGCTGTGGAAGTAGTCCGTGACGGTGATGACCCCCAGCGTGATCGCCACGTCATGGACCAGGGCCACGATCGCCGCCAGCCCGTACTGCATCGTGCCGAAGCGGAGCCAGACGTAGGCGACGATGGCGATCAGGGCGACCGCCACGGCCATAATGGCCTGGGTCTTGGTCTGCTCGGCGATCTGCGGGGCGAACTGGATGACCTTGCGCAGGGTCTTCTCGGCGCTGAGGGCCTCGGTGGCCTGTTCCAACTCGGGCGCGGCGACCGCCTCTGTCCAGCGACCCTCGGGGTCGTCGTAGTAGGGCAACTGCTCGTCCACCACGGCCATGGCGACCTTGGTGAAGGTCTCGTTCCCGGCGGTTGCCTGGCCGGTGCTCTGCAGGCCGAAGACGGCGTACTCCCGCCACTTGTACTGTTCGTATCCGGGCTGGAGGCGGATCTCCTTGATCCGCTTCTTGATGTCCTCGATCCGCTGGGGCGGGTCGAGCTGATCGAAGACCAGCACCACACCGCCCTTGTAGCGCCGGACGTCGAAGCCCGCGTCGGTATCGATCGCGTCGGAGAGGTAGTGGGCCTGCTCGGTGATGGGGAAGTACCCCTCGGGGTGGCGATCATCGGTGACCACGGCAAAAGCGATCCGCCCTTCGACGTCCAGGCGGTCGCCGAAGGCGGCCAGGACGGCCTCCTGTACGAGCTGCTTGTTGGTCTCGACGGTGATGATCTCGAAGGTATCGAACCTGCCCTGGGCGCCGGCGCCTTCCTCCTCGATCTCGCTGACGGTCTGGACGCGTGCGGTGGCCAGCAGACCGGCGGCCTTCTCGGCATAATCGACCGCCGCGTCTCGGGCCTGCTGGAACTCCTGGAGGGTCATGCTCCGCTCGGAGGTGATTTCCTCCTCATCGGTCTCGTCGGCGGCGGGCTTGCTCTCCTGCACGAGCTTGGTTTCGAAGCGGCAGAGGTTGGCTTCGATGGTCACGCCGCCGGTCTCCAGGCGATCCACCAGGGCGTCTCTCTGGTTGCGCCCCTTAGTCTGCATCAGGGCGGCGATCTGGGCACTGGTCAGCGTGTCCGAGGCGACCACGAACTGGTTGACCGTGTTGCCGATGGACACGTCGGCCTGCCGAAGGTCATCGGCGGCGCGTTGCAGCCAGGCCATGGCCGATGCGTCGGCCTTGTCCCCCGAGGACGTGATGCGGCGGCGGACCTCCTCGTCGGTCATGTGCACGCCCTCTTTGAGCTGGATCTGGACGCTGGTCCCGCCCAGGAACTCGATGTCGTAGATGGAGGCCTGGTCCACCTCCGAGGCGACCGCGAACAGGGCCAGTCCCACGATCACCAGGGCCAAGGAGATGGGCCAGAACTTTGTCCGCAGTCGGAGCCAGTCGATGTTCGGATGCCCGATCAGCCGCAGCATCCTGAGGTCCTTGAGCCAACCCAGGTCCATCAAGGTGGTGAAGATCAGGCGTGTGACGAAGAGGGCCGTGAACATGCTGGTCACGATGCCGAAGCCCAGCACCATGGCGAAGCCCTTGACCTCCTCACTGCCCACGTAGCCGAGCACGACGCAGGTGATCAGCGTGGTCAGGTTCGCGTCCACGATGGTCGATAGGGCCTTCTCGTATCCGGTCTTCAGGGCTCGCTTGAAGATCACGCCCTTGGCGCGTTCCTCGCGGATGCGCTCGAAGATCAGCACGTTGGCGTCAACGGCCATGCCGACCGTCAGGATTAATCCGGCTACACCCGGCAGGGTGAACGTCGCCTCCAGTGTGGCCATGATGCCCAGCACGAAGATCAGGTTGAGAATCAGGGCCACGTTGGCCACCAGCCCCGCGAACAGGTAGTAGATCACGATGAAGATGGCCACCGCGATCAGGCCGTAGAGGGCCGCCTTCATGCCCAGCTCCCGGTTGGTGCGCCCCAGCGAGGGCCCGATGTTCTTCTCCATCAGCGGCGTGTCCTTGAGCCGCCCGGGGAGGGAGCCGGCCTCGAGCGTGTTGACCAGGAACTGGGTCTCGGCCGGCGTGAAGTTGCCCGATATCTGCCCGTACTCGCGGATGGCCGAGCGGATCACGGCCTGCGACATGGCCATGTCGTCGAGCATGATGCAGAGCTGCCGTCCGATGTTCTCCCGGGTCATGGTGTGGAACTGGGCACCGCCTCGCGGGTCCAGTGTGAACGAGACGGCGGGTCGCCCGCTCTCGTCGCGGTCCGCCCGGGCCGCTTTGAGCTTCCATTTCCGCCGAGCATCCCTGAGCAGCCCGTAACGCGAGGTGTTGTGCGCCAGGACGTACCAGGTTCCGGCGTACTCCTCCAGGATCTGTTTGCCGGTCTGGACAACCTGCTCCAGGTTCTCGGCGCGATCGAGATTGAGAAAGGCGACCGGGTCCTCGACGGGGAACCATCGATAAGCGTCGCCGGTGCGGGGGCGAGACCCGCGAGTCTGCAGTTGCTCACTGTAGGTGCCGATGGGCTGGGCCGTGCTGCCCTCCGGGGCCGCGATCATGGTGGGATTGGTCGCGTCGCGATCCGCCAGGATGCGGAACTCCAGGACTCCGGCCCCTCGGAGCAGGCGCTTGAGGTCCGACGGGTCTTCCAGCGCGGCCTTCTGGGCGGCCCAGACGTCGTACTTCTGCTCGATCTCGGAGATCAAGTCAGCGTAGGAGGCGTGTTCGGTCTTGAGCTTACCCACCTGTTCGGACCGCTGCTTGGTTTCCTTGATGGCAAACACGTCCTCGAGACGGGCGGGGGCCAGCGAGGTGGCCAGGACCTCCCCGAAGGCGGCTTCGTACGCGACTCGGGCGTTCTCTTCGGCGTCCACGTCCTCGCCGCCCTTGACCGCCAGATACGCGTCGTAGGTCTCCTGCAGCGCGGTAAGCTTGGGCCGCCGTTCGGTCACGCCGCGGACGAGTTCGTCCAACCGCTGGACTCGCGTTGCCGCGTCCGAGCTGAGGACCAACTCCACCTCGCGCCGCCCCACATTCCTGGCGGTGAGCTTGGCGGTGGCCGCGTCCTTTTCGCGGCGGCGATCCTGGGCCTTCTTCGGAGGCCGCGGCATCTGAACCTCCAACCGCGTGTTGCCCACCGGTCGCCAGACCAGATTGAGCTGAGCGTTGGGATCGACGCGGCGTTGCAGGACTCGCATGACCTTCTCGGAGAGTCCGCGGATGTCCTGAGGGGCCAGACCGGCCGTGTCAATCTCGTAGAGCAGACTGCACCCGCCCACCAGGTCGATGCCGCCCTTGAGCCGGTCCTCGGGCGGGATGATCCTCAGGACCGCCCAGACCAGCGGGACCAATACGATGAGCCACATGAGCACTCGGTTTTGCCGTTCCATAAGTGTTGCTCCCGAACGGCTCGAAAGCCGCTCTTATGGGTTGAGCTACTGATGAAGTCAGAACAATTCCTGCTTGAATCGGGTTCCGCAAGCGTCCATTAGGCTGCTGCGGTCGGAGGTGCGTGTGGGGCGTGGTTTCGATGCGGACCGCTGACGGCCAGAATGGCCGACGCGGGCACCGGGACCGACGCCTCCACGAGCCGGCTCGAGCGGACCGGACGGGTGTCGGCCGGGCAACTCGGAGCACTGATCTTCGGAGATAGAGCAGGCGCGGTCGTTCTGGCGCATCGGTCCCACTCGCCGCACACGGGCACGAGCACGACGGGCTGATCGGTCGGTTGCTCACCGTCGGGCTGCCCCGGTCGGTCGGCGGCGTTGGCGACCCGCTGACGGGCCTCTTCCTCGCAGGCCCGCTGCAGCGCAGGACCCGACGCCGCTGCCACGGCGATTACCCAGCAGAGCCCAACCACGCCCAACCGCCTGTCCCACCGTAGGTACATGGAAGGGGCATTATAGGCGGCGCGGCGCCGAACGCAACGCGGGACCAGGCCCGGGGAGAAGGAGCAGCGTGCGAGATCCGGTACCCGCCTGAGAGGGTACCGCAGGCCCTGTGATTTTTTGACCTGCGGACCCGTCTCTGGACGAACATTGCGGGGCGGTGGACGTACCGTACTTCAGAGGGACTTTGTATGGATTCTATTCCTGAATAAAGGGTTAGGCCTGTCGTGTCGGCGAGGCGGTGATTCGCCACGAACTTACAAGAATATCGTGGCGTGGTGACTTTTGGCCCTATATAATGCAGACGCGACGGTGAAAAGGGTAGAGCATCGGGGATTCGAGGAACGCCGTGGAACAAGGAAAAACCCTACAACGTGTCGACGACATGTACTTCTACCTGTATGAGCGGCCGCTCCACCCGGAGCTGTTCCATATCCACCAGGTGAAGCACGTCGAGCATCGTAAGTACCACGCGGAGATCTGGATCGCTGGGCTGTCTCATGTGGTGACAGTTCAATTTGGAAAGCACTACCTAGCAGAGGTTGTTGCTGATTCGGACGAACTGCTGCCCAAGAACGGTCTGGTGACCTCCTTTCGCTTCCGGGGGGAGCGTGACCACTCCCAAAGCTTCAATGAGGGTGTGCACTACATCCTGTCCAGCCAGGTTGAACGGATGACAACCAACCTGTTCCCCTCGTCGCATCGGGACCTGGCCCGCTACGGCAAGGCCCGGGGCATGTTTCAGTCCTTCGACGAGTGGGAGAGCGATGGTCTGGCCCCGTTCACCTTCATCGATTTCGAGGCTCGGGAGCGGGAGTTCCACGTGCACGCCTACCACGCTTTTCCCGAGGGGCAGACTCTGCTCAAAACCCAGGCGATTTTTGAAGTCGCCACGGAGCGGAGATCGCCGTTCGGATAGCCGTCACCAGCGTGCATCGCAGTTGGGTGAGCGAACTCCATGAGCCGGCATTGCCGGCTCTTTGCATGCGCCGGCGACTCGTGCGGGCTGAGGGGGCGGTCGGCCGGACGGCGAGGACTGCAGTCCGCCGGCCGGCTCACTCCTGGCCGGGATCGCTGATGGTCGGATCGTCCCGGAGCCGTCGGGCGGCGATCTTGTACTGATACAACGTGTCTTCCTGGCTCTTGACGTCGTCGCCGGTGAAGTACAGGACGGCGTCGCCGACCTGGATTTCGTCCCCCTCCTCCAGAAGGGCCTCCTGCACCTGGCTTCCGTTGATGAAGATCCCGTTGTGGCTCTTCAGATCGGTGATCAGGTACAGACCTTCCTGATAGCGCAGTTGGAAGTGCTTGCGGGAAACCTTCGGGCTGGGGATCTGGATCGCGTTGGCCGGGTCGCGACCACCAGTCAACGTGCGTTTGGATAGCCCGTACCAGCTTCCGTCGTTTAGACCGCGGACCACGATCAACGCGGGCATTGGGCTGCTCCCCTCGGTTTGAATACGCGCCGGGTCGGCCC
>DATKXO010000169.1:0-35108 GCA_035528995.1 Phycisphaerae bacterium
CGCGCGGACGCCAAAACTTCATCCTAACGAGCCGCGAACTTCAGTTCGCGCGGACGCCAGAACTTCATCCTAACGAGCCGCGAACTTCAGTTCGCGCGGACGCCAGAACTTCATCCTAACGAGCCGCGAACTTCAGTTCGCGCGGACGCCAAAACGGCCATGACGCCCCAAATTCGCGTCGATCGAACGACGCGGCAATTCTGACACACTACACTAGAACTTGCCGAGTTCCCGCAGGATTCTCTCCGGCGTGAACGGCCATTTGCGCAACCAGATCCCCACGGCGTCATGGATCGCCGCCGCGATCGACGGGGCCGCCCCGTTGCAACTGATCTCCGACACCGACTTGCTCCCGTAGGGCCCGAACGGGTCGTCGGTGTACACCAGTTCCGCCCGAAAGTCATCCGGCACATCGCCGATCATCGGAACCTTGTAGTCCAGCAGATTGGCGTTCAGGCACCGACCCCGCTCGTCCAGGATCATCTCCTCCCACAAGGTATGCCCGATGGCCTTGAGGACGCCCCCATAGATCTGACCCAGCGCCAACTCGGGATTGATCGGCGTACCGCAATCCTGCAACGCATAGTACTTCCGGACCTTCACTTCGCCGCTGCGCGTGTTCACCGCGACTTCGCAGAAGTGCGCTCCATACGGAATCGAAGCTTTGTCCGAGATGCAGCGCCCCGTCGCGCTGGGCAGCCCGCATCCCGTGCCCGTCTCGGCGTAACGGGCGATGTCCTGATAGCTGACCGAACCCTTCTTCCCTTGGACGGTCGAGCGGAAGGTCACCTCCAAGTCGCCTTCCGGCTCATCCAGCATCTCCGCCGCCACCGCCAGAATCTTCTCCTTCATGGCTTCGGCCGCGCTCAGCGCCGCGCCGCCGGAGAAGAAAGTCCCGCTCGATGCGTACGCTCCGGTGTCGAACGGCGTCACGTCCGTGTCGGCCGCGATCAACGCGATGTCCCCCATCCTGGTGCACAGACACTCCGCGGCCACCTTCGTCGTCACCGTGTCCAGACCGGTTCCCAGGTCCGTACCGCCGCTCAGCAGCATGAACGTCCCGTCACCCAGCATCGTGATCGCGGCATTCGCCGAATCCAGCCCCGGCAGCCCCGATCCCTGCTGAACGATGGCCAACCCCTTGCCGATCCGAACGTCCGGGTCATCGCTCTCCTCCCGGACCCCCCACCCAATCATCTTCGATCCCTGCTCCAGCGCCGGACCCAGACCGCAACTGGACACCCGCTGGGCCGTCCCTTCCCGTCCCTCCCCCAGGCACTTCAGAATCTCCAGCATCGAGCCGTCGCGCACCCGGTTCTTCTCGATCACCTCCAGGTGATCCAGGCCCAGCTCGTCAGCAAGCTCGGCAACCGCCAGTTGCAGACTGTAAGAGCCCTGCGGGGCGCCGTACCCCTGGTACGCCCCGGTAACCGGTATGTTGGAGTAGTACGTGGTGACCAGGAACTTGACGTTGTCGCACAGCAGCAGCGGCAACGATTTCGAACAGGAGTTCATGGGCACCGTCAGGCAATGCGAGCCGTACGGCCCCGTGTTGGCCTTCAGGTCCATGAGAATCGCCGTCAGTTGACCGTCCTTCCTGGCCCCCAGCTTGATCCGTATTCTCATCGGGTGACGGGTCCGGGAGGCGATGAACTCCTCCTCCCGATCGAACCGGAAGAAGACCGCTCGACCGGTGATCCACGTGCAATAGGCCGCAACCTCCTCGAGTACGATGTCCTGCTTCGACCCGAAGCCACCCCCCACACGCTCCTTGATCACACGGATCTTGTTCTCCGCAATGCCCAGCACCAACGCTACGATGCGCCGGATGTGCCACGGCACCTGCGTGGACGCGTGGATCACCAGCCGCCCACCTTCCAGCCGAGTGTAGACCACGTGCGGTTCCACCGGAGTACACTGCACCTGGGCGGTTTCGTACTCCCGCTCCACGATCACCTCGGCCTCGGCGAAACCACTGTCGATGTCGCCTATGCCGCCCTCGACGCGCGCCGCGATGTTCCGGCGGCAATCGGCCCGGATGGGAAACTGGTAAATGATCTTCCCGTCGCGCGGTTCGGTCCCGCTGTTGTCCAGGTCATCCGGGGCCCCGACCACGTATTCCACCGCGCTGTTGTGCACCCGTGGAGCACCTTCCGCCGCCGCCGCATCGATGGTCAGCACCGGTTCGAGAAGCTCGTATGCCACCTTGATCTTCTCGATGGCTGCCTGGGCGATTTCCGGCGACTCGGCCACCACCGCCGCCACCCGGTCCCCCACGTGCCGCACCTTCTCCCCGAACATCTTCCGGTCGTAGGGCGACGGCTCGGGAAACCCTTGCCCGGCCTGGTTGTAGTAGACATCGGGGCAGTTCTTGTGGGTCACGACCAGCACCACGCCCGGCACGGCCTCCGCCTCGCGGGTATCGATGCTGGTGATGTAGGCGTGAGCGTGAGGGCTGCGGAGCATCTTCAGATGGCAGGCTCCCGATTGAACCCGATCCTCCACGAAGGCCGCCTCCCCCCGGACCAGAACCGCCCCGTCAACCTTGGCCCTGACCTTGCCCACCACGCGCAGGTCCTCGCGAAACTCCGGCGCGATGCGGCCCTTGAATTGCGGGTCCTTCAACCGCCGGCGCGCCAGGTCCACCGCGACAAACACCTGCTCGTAGCCCGTGCACCGGCAGAAGACGCCGGACAGCGCATCCTTGACCTGCTCTCGCGTCGGCCGGTCGAACCTGCTCAGCAGTTCGTCAACCGCCAGTACCATGGCCGGCGTGCAATACCCACACTGAACGATGCCGGCATCGACAAACGCCGACTGCACCGCGGACAACTCCCGATTGCTCGAAAGATAATCCACCGTGTGCAGTTCCCCACCATCAATCTGAGGCGTCAGCAGCAGACACGAGTTCACCAGCCTCCGGTCCAGCAGAACCGCACACGCACCGCACGACCCCTGCCCGTCGCATCCGTTCCGCGCCGAGATGAAACCCTGGCGCTGAAGCAGATCGCGAACCTTCTCCCCCGGCTCGGTCTCGAATTCCCTGCCCACCCCATTGAGCTGAACGGATATCTTCACCGGCCCCCCTCCCCTTCCCCGCGGTACGCCCTCTGAACCGTCGTCGCCACCAGCACGCCGGCCCGGTACCGCTTGAACGCCGCGCTCCCGCGCACGTCGGACACCGGCGCGACCGCATCAGCAACCCAACTCTCGACCTCCTCCCGATCCGGAAGATCGCGATCCCTCAGCTTGCCCTCCACGCCCTCCAGCCGAACCACGTGACGGGCCACTCCTCCGGCGGCCACAATGGGATCACGGATGCAATCGCCATCCCTGCTCAGCGCGACGGCCGCCGTGAGAATCGACATGTCGTTAAAGGTTCGCGAGTACTTGCCGACCGCGACCTGACGGCCGGCGTCCGCCCTCGGAATCCTGACCCGGGTGACTAGAGGCTTGCTCTCCAGCCCCAGGTACTCCAGCACCGGAACGGTGCCTGTACCACCCGGGCTCGCGGTGTCCAGCACCGCTTCCAGAACCACAAGCACCGGCACCAGATCGCCGCATGATTTGCTGCTGGCCAGATGCCCCCCCACAGTCGCCACGTTCCGGATATTCCGGTTGACCACGTTCAGGCCGGCCGCCTGAACGCACTTGGGAACCCCGGCCGCCTCCGTCAGCTCGGCAATCGTGCAGAATGCGCCGACGACCAGCTCGGCCTCCGTCACGCGAACCCCGCCCAGCCCCAGACTCGCCAGACTGATGACCTGGTCACCGGGGAATGCGAAGCTGCTCGAATTGACCTCCGTCCCGCCCGCCAGGAAGATCGCCCGGTTTCCCAGTCTTTCCTTGAGCTGGACCGCCTCCTCGACCGTTTCAGGCCGGTGGAACTTCCTGATCATAAACCCCTCTCTGTTCGCCCTCACCGAGTCTGCACAACCAGCCCATCATACTGTGTGCCGAAAGAGCATGTCAAAAAACCCCCTTCGGCGTGGTTGGCGATCGGGAGCAGAAAGCGTGCCAGCGAGAAGGGGCTCTCAGAGATCAGCCTGACCATCAAGTCGAGGAATCCCGCGCCAAGGCCGGGCCGACAGATCACACCCGTGACGCGCGCCTCGTCAGCCCAGAAAGCATCCCCCCGACTTCAGCCCCCTGAAGTCGCCGGCCAGTCGATCCATCTCGTCCGCAGCCCGATCTTCGCAGTCACCCGCCGCGGCCGATTAGTAGATATGCGTGCTCTCCGTCTCCATCACCGGAGTTTTGATCTGATCCGACATCAGCTCAACCCGGAAGCGCACGTCGCCTTCGCCGACACCCTTGGCCGTCACCTTGTAGACCGCGCTCGCCTTCGGCGCCAGCGACGCCAGCGGCGCGAACGTCACGTCCTTGCCCGCCGCCGTCGCATTGGTCGGGCCGGTCGACGACACGTGCTCCTGCTCCGGAGCCAGCGTACACGCGATCACGATGTTCGTGCCGACGGCCGACCCCTGGTTCACCACGGTGATCGTGTACGTCACGTTGCCGTTGATCTCGATCGGATCGGGATCGTCCACGCACTCCAGCAGAATCGCCGGAATGCCCTTGATCTCGAGTTCGCAAGTGTCAGACGCCGCTGCGCAGTAGGTCACCGTCGCCGTGTTCCTGACCATCCCGATGCGATTGCACCCGAAATTCGCCTTCAGCGTACGCGTGGCCCCGGCCTCGAGCACACCCAGCCGCCACACGATGTTGCCGCCCTCGCGCACGCCACCATTGTCCGCGCTGACGAAGTCGATACTCCCCTGGATCGCGTCCGTGACCACCACGTTGTTCGCCGAGCCGCCGCCCCTGTTGGCCACCGTGATCTCGAACGTCGCGTCCCGACCGACGTAGCGCAGATCGGGGCAGCTCTTGCTGATCTCCAGAATCGGCTGCCCGGCCGCGACGGCCGCCCCCGATCCCGCCCGCTCTTGCGCCGCCACGACGCCCCGCTGCGACGATCCGACGCTCAGCACGACGACCACGATGACAAGCAATGCGACCTGTGTTGCGATTCGTTTCATGGATAAGCCTCCTTCAATTTGTGATGGCATACGCGGAAACGCGCGTTTCCAGAAGTTCCCCGGCTGATTCCCGGCCCGTAAAACACGCACACGGCCACGACGGCGCGCACGGCCCTGCACGCTCTTGCCTTTTCAAGGGTCGATCCCGATTCGTCCCAGCCGAGGGCTCAGGGTAATCCCGACGATGTGCCCAGTCAATCGCGGCCCCAGGCCGTTCCAGACGGCGAGGGAATCCCCGCCCGCACCAGACCTCGCGGTTTCCCCATCTCCCCGCCGTAACGCGGAGGCAGTCAAACGTGAGATGAACGGGAGAGGCCCGACGCGGTAGACGTCCCTGCGCGCCGGCCGAATCGCCTTACGGACCACGGTCCGGCCCGGAGCTTCTCGCCTTACCGCGCCCGCCCTGCTCGCGAGTCATCCCGTCGTAGATCAGCCCGACCCACGTGTCGGGTTGAAACGCCCGGGCCCACGCGGCGTCGAGGTCGGCCGTCGGCTTGGCCGCCACAACCTCCTCCCGCGTCTTGCCCTGATCCACCAGGGCCCGCACGCGATCGCGCACCGTCGCCAGCATCTGCCGATAGGATCGCAGCCCCGCCACGTCCGAAAGCGGACCGTGCCCCGGGATGAACTTCGTTTCATCGTTCGACAGCGCCAGCGCCGCGTCCACGGCCGCGACCATCCCATCGATGGACCCCCCGGCGTTCACGTCGATGAACGGATACATCCCCGCGAAACACACGTCGCCCAGGTGTATGACGTTGGCCTTGCGGAAGAACACGATGCTGTCCCCGTCGGTATGGGCCGTCTCCACGTGAACGACGGCCACCTCGTCCCCGTTCCAGTGAAACGTAAGCCGATCGCCAAACGTGACCGTGGGCAGCGCCGCGGCCGGCGACGCCGGCACCTGCCGGTCGATCCCCAGCAGATACTGCCCGGAACTCATCCGCTTGCGGACGTTCTCGTGCGCCACCACCACCGCACCCCCAGCGGCCAGTAGCTCGTTGCCGCCCACGTGGTCGAAGTGCCAGTGCGTATTGATCACGAACCGGATCGGCCGGTCGCTGATCGCCTTCACCGCCCCGACGACTTTCTCGTTGAGTTCCGCGTACTCGCTGTCGATCAGCAGCACCCCGTCCTCGCCCACGCACACGCCCAGGTTCCCACCGGCCCCGGCCAGCATGTACACGTTCTCGCGCACCGGAATAGTGCGGACCTCGATCGCCGGCCGCGTCTGACCCTGCACCCCGCCGACCAGCACGCCCACCACCAGCAAACCCGAAAACGCCCCCAACTGAATCCGGTTCATAGCAAACCTCCGATCCCGGTTCGATTCCCTCTAGTCCGCCCGGGCATGTCGACTCGCGCTGCGACACCGGCGTGGTCCCGCAGCCGACTCCCGGATACTCTACCCCGCACGCTCCGTCCGCGCCATCCCCCCTCCCCCGCGACAACGCAAAACCGACAGGTCTTTACACCCCCTCGCGTGACCATGAGCAGGTCGTAGGGTGCATCTTGATGCGCCTCGCTGGCTAATAGCTGACGGCTGACAGCTGATGGCCGCCGTCGCCGGGTGCCACCGCCGGCTCGCCCACCAAGGTGCTGACGGGGCCGCCCCACAGGCACCGACCCGGCCGGGAACCCGCCCGCTCCGGAAAACCGTCTTTGCCCCTGCGCTTTAGCGCGGGCGCAAACCAGTTGCACATCTGCCGACCCCGGAGATAATCTGGGCAAGTATCCATCTCTGGAGCGCGTATGATGTTCAGGAAGTCTGGTAAGCCGGCGAAGAAGAGCCCCTTGAAGCAACCGCCATTGCCGCAAGCCGGAGACTCGACTTTTCAACGATTGCAGGACGCCCTGCTGGACCGAGCGTTCTTCTGGCTGGCGTGCTCAGCGATCTTCGTTAGCATTGCTTTCATGCAATGGGTGGCCTGGCTGCGCCAGGAGCCGATGCATCCTGGGTTCATGACCGCCGTCGCCGTCGTGGGCGTCGTCCTTGCGGTTGTCAAGATTCGGTCGGCATTGAAGCGGGCCAAACGTTTCGGACTCGGCGGGCGTGGGGAAATGGTGGTCGGGCAACTGCTAGAGACCCTCCGGGCGAAAGGCTACCGGGTCTACCACGACATCCCCGGCAACGGCTACAACATCGACCACGTCATCATCGGCCCCGGCGGTGTCCTCGTGATCGAGACCAAGACCGTCAGCAAACGCACCAGTGGCGATCCGACGATTTCCTACGACGGGCGGCGCGTTCTCATCGACGGCTTCACCCCGGACCGCGACCCGATCCAGCAGGTCTGTGCAAACCGTGACCGCATCGCCGAGATCCTGGAGCGAGCGACGGGCCGACGTCCCAAGATGCGACCAGTGGTGCTTTACCCCGGCTGGTGGGTCGAGAAGCTGCCCAAGGGCGCGGAGGTCTGGGTCTTGAATCCCCCCGCGTTCGTCAAGTTCCTGGACCACGAGCCAGCCGTTCTGAAGCCGGAAGAGGTCGGCATTTTCGCTTCGGCCCTGGAGGCGTACTCGCGGTCTCCGCATTAGCGCTCCCTCTTCACCGCAACAGGTCAATATGGTGGTGCTCCGTTTCCGGAAGGATGCTATGGGTCCGCGCAGCGGATGCATGCGACGCCCCCTTGTTCACACACAACAAACGACGGGTAGGCGCGCCGCATTCGTGTCTCGGCCCGACCAGAGCGTTAGGCCCGGCATTGATGCCGGGTAAAACCGCCGCCCGCCCCCCATCCCCCATCCCGGTTCACCGGGATTCGCGTTGCCCGGTTTTCAACCATCGCCTGGTGCCACTGGCGGCTCGCCCGCCCACATCTAGGCCCGGCATTCATGCCAGGTAAAACTCGCTGTATCAGCAGTGCTCCACCATGGGACACTGCGGATGCGCCAAACACCGCTCACAGAGCAGTGTCACCCGGCGGCGACCTCAAACAGGACCCTGTTCTCCGGCTCACCTGCCGGCAAACGAAGGAGGGATCAGTTCATCTCCAGCCAAAGGTGGCGAAGTTCGATCGCCGGCAGGCCACCTGCTCGTTCGTGATACGAACGCAGGACGGCCAATCGCAGCCCTTCATCATCACATTCCATCTGCAGCTGGTCCGCGCCCGTCCAGCCCGGCTCGGCGCGGTCTGAGAGTCCCGTGATCCACGTCGTAACGCACTCGTGCCAGTGTTTCGCGGTGTTCTCCTGAATATAGCCAATCATGCCAGCGAGCGAATGGGCCGCGCCGTGATGTCCTTCTTTGAAACGCTGGATGCCGCCCGTCGAGGCATGCTGGTTGAAGACATACTCCCGCTCATCACGCTTCGTGCCTGACGGGGTGGGCAGCCTCTTGCATTCAATTGGCATCAGAGGGTCAAACTCCGCGTGTCGGCGCCCGTCGATCCAGACCGTCGCCCCACACGGGGCCGCCACTAGATCGACCTTGCGCCCCTTTTCCTGCTCGTCCGCCTCCTCTACTCGGAACTGGAGCAGGTCCCATCCATTCGAATGTCTCGCGGTGCTGTTGAGGTGGGCGCAGAGTTGCGAGTTGAGGACCGTCTCCGCCGTTTCCTGCTTTCGGTCAGGGCGGTCGCGCCAGCGCGGGAGCTCATCGGCGATAAACGACAGTAGCTCATGCCGGAACGTCGCTGGCAAATGAACATCGCCGCTGAGCTTGCCCAATTGAGTGACGGTGATCCGAACGTTGGCCAGCATATCGATCAGTTTCAAAAGCCCTGTGCACGCAGGTCAGCCAGTGTTTCGTCGGCATCCCGTAATGCCACGGACCGCAGCCAATAGCGCAGCCGATCCGGCTTCAGCAGAAACACGAAGCGCCCGTCGTAGATGCGCGCGATGCGCGTCACGTGAAGCGATGTGCCCTGTTGCTCGTGGAGGAGGGCGTTTAGCTTCTCCCCTAACTCGTCGGCTCCACTCCAATCAACCTTCCCTTTGCCGAACGCAAATGGCTGGCAGATGATTCCCGGCAATGTCTGCGGTTCGAGCGATCGGAGCGGGTTCTTCTTGTAGATTGCGTTAATCTGGCGCGTGAAGACGCTGGTGAAGTCCGGAAGCGCGAGATGGCCGGTTTCCTGCATCGCCGCAGAGTCTTCGCCAACTCGGATCAGCTCGCGATAATAGTCCACGATATCATCGACTACGATTTGCTCGTTGGCACTTACGTCGAGACTGCGGGTGTCTGGATAAGGAAGCGACAGTACGTCGACGGCTGATAACGTGGTCGCGTGCTGAGTAAAGAGCTTCACGCTAGTTCCCGCAACGAAGGCCTGGAGCGCTCGCTTGTGTAGTGTCAGGAAGTTAGATACTGCCTTGACTTCACGCGATGCCTGCGGCGTACCACAGAAGCCGACAATCTGGTTCTTATAAGTCAGGTAGCCCTCTTCCCAATAATCGTGGTTCAAGGCGAATTGCTGATGAATGAGTATCATCGGTGGCGAATACCTAGCAGCGGTATAGGCTGACTTGAATACAGTCGCCTTGACGGTACAGATTGCGCGCCGATCGATTCCGGACTCTGTTATTGCGTCTGAAGGCAGGAGAGGTTTTCCAGTAAGATGCTCAGCGGGCGAGAGTTTCTGTGTCTTCTTTCCCTCAGGGTCATCCTTCGGCTTTGCTTCAATGAAGCCTTCGCCGAAGTCCCATTCGCGCGCTGCCGCATATGCTCTCAGCGTTGGGAACTTCTTCAAGCGGTCCACGAATCCGAGCGCGCGCCCACCACCAAGGAGGCCCGATCGCCAAACGCCATCATTGTTTAGCACAAGTCGACGGGGTAACCAGTGCAAATCGTAGTAATCAATATCAAAGCCCTGCTCGGCGTCGGCGCGCCCGCTACGGCGAAAGGTGGCATGGAGGATCTTGCGGTCTACCGGAGGCCTGCGGGCTTCGGCCACGACCACGACCACCTTGGTATCGGCACCACCCTTGTGGAAAAGTCCACGCACAGAGATGAAGTCGAGTAGCTCCCGTACATCCCACCTCGCGATAAAATTGCGACGGAAACCGAGGGACTGCTGGTTGTAAAGGAAGTTGTATTGCTGGAGCATGCTGAGCACGCCACCCTCCGCGATCATCGCCATGGCCTCATGCAGGAACAGGTAGGCGAGTTGCTTATCGGGCAGCGAACCGTGGGTCTTCTGGTAGCGCTTGTAGCTGGTCTTGGCCCCCTCGGTATTGAGGCTGGATCTGAAGGGCGGATTACCCACCACTACGCCGACATCGCCATCTATGAGACCCTTCTCCTTAGCCTCAAAAAAGCACCCACCGCGCAATGTGGTCCCATGAAGCAGGGGAAAGAGCTTCACGCTGCGCCGGATCTCCTCTGGCTCCAGGGCATCGCAAAGCGCCAGGCACAAGCTGAAGGCAGCCAGTTCCACAGCGGCGGGTTCGAGGTCCACGCCGTGGACCTTACTCAGCAGTTCCTTGAGGATGTCGATGCTGGGTTTTTCCCATCCATTGCACTTGCGCCAGTGCAGGACGAGCCGCTTGTAGGCCTCAACGAGGAACACGCCGGAGCCACAGCAGGGATCGAGAATAATCTCGTTCCTCGCATCCAGGCGGTCGAGCCTCTCCCAGCTCAGCGCCTCGTCGAGCATCAGCCGCACGAGGAAAGGGGGCGTATACACGGAGGTGTCGCCGTCCTCGACGAAGAGTTGATAGATGTGACTTATCAGCTCCACCGGTAAGTCCTTGAAGGAATAGAGCTGCCACAGGGTGAGCTGGCCGCCTTTCTCCTGTCGCCCCTCCACCAGCCGGGCAAAACGCGCCAGCTGCTTGCTGCCCCTGAGAGACTCGGCCTCCGCCTCATCCAAGACGAACACATGCCCGTTGAACCTTCTTTCCAATGCCTTCAGTAGCGCCACCAGCGCACCGCCATTCGCCAGCACTTGAAAGAACTTGGTGGCTCCGGTAAGGAACTTCCCAAAGTAGCCCGGGCGAAAGACGCCGCGTTCCTCCAGGTATGCGATGAGGAGAGAGAGGATCAACAGCCGCCGCCGGAGGTCCTTCCTGAGCACCCGCCCGCGGTTCAGGTCTGCGTCGAGGTCCTTGACGGCGTCGATGAGACTCTTGTGGGCCGCTTTGCGGGCGGACAGCATCTCCTTGCAGACGCCGGGGTCATCCCACAAGGTGCCGTTCCGCAGTCGCGACGCATCCCACCAGGGTTCCTTGCTCAAGTCTCTGCTGATGATGCCAGCTATCTCCAGTTGCTCAGAAATCCTCAGTTGTTTGAATGGCTTACATATCTTGTTGCCCGTTCCGGAGATGAAGTCGGGTCTGTGGGCGCAGCGGAAAAGTTGCACGAGGCCCGGCGTTTTTCGGTACAGCAGGGGCACCCCACCCCAACTCCATAGGCGTTGATGCAGTTGACCAAACTCGGGGGCGTCGGCTGGACCATCCGAGACGAATACGAAAGCCTGTGCGACGGGCGGACGCCCTTGGCGCCCCGCCTCAAAAAAGACCGCGTTAGCGCCGTAGGCTGCCGCCTTCTCCATCATGGCGACCTCTTCGGGCGACCGACGTTCGGGACGATATCCGTGGACGCGCACAAGACCGTCGACCGTGATGGCCGTCGCGCCTCCGTCCAAGTCAATCAGCCATTGTGCGCTACCGCTCATGGAGTTTGCCCGGGTCCCCAAAACGCCTCCAAGACCACGCCGATGCCGCCCACCTTGTAGCCTTTTATGCGTTTTTCCCAACATTTGCCAGTGGCCCTTCGAGCCCATAGCAGGACGGCAACAGGCCCATTCCTACGTGGCAGCGGTGCGTGGCGTGCCTGCACGCCCGAAGCCCGCGCAGGCAAGTCGAACGCTCCCACTCAGTGCCCATCGCCCCCTGCCTGCCCGCAATCTGCCCCCATCAGCGACCCCCGCCCCCCCCGACCTGCCGCTCAACCCTCAGTTCTCAATCCTCAATTTGCCTCGCCGTTTGCATTCCGCACTCCGCATTCCCCATTCCGCATTCCGGAATCCCCAATCCCCAATTCTCCGCCATCCGCGTCCATCCGCAAAATCCGCGCCCAATCTCCCGCTCGCCGTTTTCCATTCGCTATTCGCCATTCGCCATTCGTCAATCGTCAATCCCCAATCGTCAATCCCCAACCTCCAATCCCCAATCTCCAATCCTGCCTCCCCTCCCCCCAATCCGCGTCCATCCGCGAAATCCGCGACCCATCCCCCGTTCGCCGTTTTCCATTCGCTATTCGCCATTCGCTCTTCGCCATTCGCCATTCGTCAATCGTCAATCCCCAATCGTCAATCCCCAACCTCCAATCCCCAACTCGATCCTCTCCCCACTCGGCAGAAAAAAATCGCGGTTTTTGACCCCGCCAGCCCCGATTTCCGCAAACCGAACCCCCTGAAGGTGATCGGGCGCCAAGTTATAGGGGTAGAGGAACGCACCCCTCAGGCGCGGATGCGCGTAGCCGACGCCACCGGAGGCCGACAGTCCAAGGGCCACGGGCACGAGACGCGCACGGCAGGCACCCAACGCACGGGTGCGCCCGATTCAAAGGAGGTGCCCCGGACGAATTCGTCCCATGACACAATTCAAATCAGGGCACGGGTGAGTAAGGGGCACGCCTGCGTGAGAGGCACGTGTGCCTGCCTGCCGCCCCAAACGCAGACGAGGCACCGTCCCGTGAAGGATCGGTGCCCCGTCCGGGGCTGGTGTATCGTTTCGTCAGCCGCGGCCGAGTTCGACCAAGCAGCTGCCGTTTCTCGCCAAGCCTCCCCCGTCGCCGCAGGACTTAACGCCCGCGGCCACGAAGGCAACAGGCACGTCCTACGGCGACGCGTGCACGTCCTCAACGGCGTAGGCGGCCCCGGCCCCGTGGCAGGTCGCGCACTGCTCGGTAAAGGTGCCCGGAACCGTCCACGCATCGGCGTGGGCGGCGGTCTCGGCCGCGTCGTGGCACGACGTGCACGCCACCATCCAGGTCCGCATGTTGGTCCGCACCGGAGGCGACTTCCAATCGTCGTTCACGTGGCACTCGGCACACTCGGCCGCCTCGCCGGGCATGGACGAGATCAGCAGCAGGCTGAAGTCGGCCAGCCCGGAGTGCCCGGCCATCTGGTACGGCAGGTTGGTCAGGTTCCGAGCGTTGTGCAGCTTGTGGACCATGATCCGCAGGTCCACGCTCTCGTAGGTCCCGCCGTCCTGAGTGCCGGCCGTGTGGCAGGCCACGCAGCTCTCCACGCCGTAGCGCTGGAAGCCGTGGAAGGCCAGCCGGCCGTGGCAGGCGTTGCACGACGCCGTATCCACCGTGCCGGCGTAGGGCACGATCGGATCGTTGGCCCCGAAAGGCACGTCGAAGACGTCGGTCACGAAGGGCTCACGCTCGCCGTCGGTAGGCGTGACCCGGCGGCCGTACACGATCACCGAGTAAGTGCCGTTGTCCAGCGGCGTGCCGCCGGGCGTGTACAGCTGACCCCAGCCGCCCTCGAACGAGAAGATCTGGTCGGCCGGCGGTTCACCGATCGAGTTCGCCTGGGCGGGGTAGTTCGCCGGGAAGGGATCTTCCGAGATGAACGTGTAGGTCCCGTCGGTCGTGAAGTTGTCGACCCAGTTGCCTGCGGGGACGGCCAGGTCGCCGTTGCTCCACGGCCGCTGGGTCGGGATGATCGTCTGGTACAGCGTAGTCGGTCCTGCGAGGATGATTTCCATGCGGTCCAGGACACTGGTATCGCCGGGCACGAGCTGCAGCGGGTTGGCCGTGTCGTCCATCAGCTTGAAGGTGACCTCGAAGAAGTCACCGGCCTGGAAGCAAGTCCCGCCGCCACCGGTCATGCCACCGACACTGACGATCTCGACCATCGGGTTGGTGCCCTCGGCCGCCGAATCGGTCGGGTGCTGGTGGGCCACTTCCGCATCCGCCCCCGCGCCGGGGCCGTGGCATGTTGCGCACTGTGTGTCGTCAGCATAGGTGTGATTCCAAACACCACCGCCCGGGAATACCCGGTAGGTCGGGTCGCTCAAGTCGGCTTGGGTGAGCAGGCCGTCGGCGACCGCGGGATTGGTCTGGTCCAGGACGGTCCCCGTGGTGAAGTCGATGTCGTCGTGGCAGTTCGCACAGTTGGCCCGGGTGATGCTCGTGTAGCTCTGCCCGCCCTGGGCGGCGGCGCCGTGGCAGGACTCACAGTCCATTACACCATCGGGAAGAATCGGGAAGCCGATATCCGAGAAGTCGTTGGTGCTTCCGCCGTGCCCCCGGATCACGTACCTGTAGGGATCGGCGCCGTTGGCCGTGGCTACAATGTTCGGCAGGCCATAACTGCGGTGGATCTTGTGGATCATCTCGCTGAACTTGACCGTGAGGCCCACGGTGCTGTCCGGAACGGTGACGGTGTCTTCCGAACCGACGGTGTGACAGATGACACAGCCGGTGACCGCGTAGCGGTTGTTGCCGTGGAGCTGGAGATCATTGTGGCACTCGTTGCAGGCCGCGAGGGTGACCACTTCCCGCGGGTCCAGCGTGGGCGGGCTCAGTGGGTCGTCGGCGAGGACGAAGTCCATCGTGGCGTCGCCGGCCTTACGCAAGCTGCCGAACACTTGTCGTGACTCGATGAGCACGGTGTAAGTGCCCTCGAGCAGCGGCAGGCCGGTCATCTCGCCATCAGCGGGACCGTAAGCGGGAGAGTCGCCCTCCGGCGCCAGATAGACGCTGGGGAACGGATCGGCCGCGGTGTAGGTGTACGAGTCGTCCGGGTTCTGCACGAAGTGGGCCCAATCGCCATCGGCTTCGATGACGCGCTGGTAGTTGTCCGAGGGGCCGGACACGTACAGCCTCAGACGGTCGAGATCGGCCATGGCGATCGGGTTGCCGGCGCCGTCCTCGACGGTGAAGTCCACCGTGAACGCACCGCCGACCTCGACGGGGGCTCCGCCGTTGACCGAAGTGATGGACACGACGGTCGGGGTGATCGGCGGCGGCGCCGGAATGCTCAACAAGGTTTCGGCGGCCGTGAGCATCGAGCGGACGTACTCCGGGTTGTGGACGCCAAGGCTTGCGTCTCCCTCGATGTATTTCACGATGAAGCGGGCTTTCTTGACATCATCCGTGATGTCGTCCTGGCCGCCGGGGCCCTCAGCCGGGCCGCCGCAGCAGGAGTACTCCCAGACGGAGGGATCGCCCAATGCTGCCAGAATGCCATCCAGCCGTCCCTGGACCTCTGCCTGGAGGTCGGTGGCCAGGGCTTCGGCCGACGCGGCCGTATGGCAGTCGGTGCAGCCCTCGTAATCGGGATGCCAGCCGTGGCCGGTGTAGGCCGGAGCCTCGGGCGGCACGCCGCCGGTCCCGGCGTCCTGGAACGGAGTCATGTGCATGTGACAGGTGTCACACTGCTGGAAGGCCAAGGCGTGACCGGTGGACTGGAAGGGGACCACGTCCACGCCGTCCGGCACGGGCATCTCACCGACAAAAACGTTGCCTTGCAGGCTGTGGTGCGGGCCGCGGCTGGTGTCGCCCCAAGTCCGCCCACGGCTGTGGTGACACTGGCCGCACAGGTTGAACCGGCTGGGGTCGGTCGCGTCGGCCACGGTGTTGGACGGCGTGGTGGCGACGACCTCCGGATGCAGCAGTTGAGCGTCGTGCGGAGGAGCCGGAATGGCGTTGTTGCCGGTCTGGGCGTGCGAGTCGTGGCAGGCCACGCACTCGACGTCCAGCTTGACCAGAGGGTCACCCTGCTCGCCCACCGGCGCGTGGCACACGCCGCAGGAGCCGGAGTGGGAGTTAGCCGAGGCGCCGGCGTGTCCCGAGGTGCTCCACTCGTCGAACGTCGGGTGGTGGGCGTCGGTGTGGCAAGCGCCGCACATCTCGGCGTCCTTGTCGATTGTGATGTTGGAGGCCGAAGCGAGATCCACGTGCTCCGAGCCGGCACCGTGGCAGTTCTCGCACTGCACGCCGGCGAACTCGGGCGTTAAAGTGGCTCCCTGGAAGGTGCTTCCGGCCGGGTCGAGCGGGTCAAAGTCAACGGTGTGGCACTCCCAGCAATCCGCGGGCACGTCGCCCTGGAAGAACGGCGGAAGGCTGTTGAAGGCCACGGCGTGGAGCGTGCCGCTCCAGTCGGCGTGCTCGGCCGGGTGGCACACGGCACAGGTGTCGGCACCGACATACACGTCCGGTCCGAGGCCCAGGCCCAGGCCGGGCTCGAATCCCTGGTGGTGCTTGTGGCACTGGGTGCAAGCGGGCATGTTCTCATCGTGCGGCACGGACAGAGCCAGGAAGTCGGCTGACGGAACGGGTGGAACCTGGCTGTCATCGAAGTACGCGTGGCAGACGTCGCACAGACCGAACTCGTCAGCGTCCGGATCGACGAAACCGCCGTCACCGACGCCGATGGCGTTGTTGGTGAAGCCGGCCTCGACCATACCGCCGGTGAAGCCGTTGATGTACCAGCTGTACATGGTCTCCTTGATCAGGCTGGCGTTGTCGCCGATGGCGTGGGTGTCGTGGCAGTCGGTGCAGTATTCCGGACCGTGCTCGGTGCCCACGGCGTGGTCGACCATGGCCCCTTCACCGCGGTGGCACTCCTTGCACAGGCCGGCGGTGGCGTTGTCGGCCCGGAGATAGGGCGAACCGGTCGTCTGTTGGTGCGGGTCGTGGCAGGTTCCGCAGCGGATGTTGCCGTTGTCCAGATGGAAGACCATCTCGCTGATGCTGTCGGGGTCCGGACCGGCGACACCGTTGGTGTTGGCCGCCGGGACGCCCCAGGGGTGCGAGTTGCCGTGACCGGCGCCGCCGATGGGGGCAGCCATGGCCCGTCCGGAGGCCGCGTGGCACGACAGGCAGAGGTTTTCCTGCCCCCAGTCGGTGAGCATGCCGCCGGGCGCGCCGTCGAAGGAGTGGCACCGGCCGCAGGTGTAGGGAAGGTCGATCATGTGGGGAGCGGCCAGCGGATACGGATAAACATCGCGCGTCCCGTCGCCCATGGTGAGGAAGTCGTCGACCGTCGCGGCGCCGAAGTGGTCAACGGCGAGCTGCAGGTCGGTCGTATTGACCTGCCGGTCCCGGTTAAGGTCGAGGGCGCGGACGTAGGTTCCGCTGTCCATGGCCTGGACGATCTCGAGCGGGTTGTCGGGCGGCCGAGGCGGTCGCCTACCGAGGATGGAACCGGCGCTGCCGCCCAGGATCGGTCCGCTGATGGGTCCTGCCTGGGGGGCCGGCGTCAGGGGCGCAACGGTGCAGGCCAAGTCGTAGACCTCGACGGCCGCGTTGTTGGTGCTGGCGACGTAGGCCGCCGAGCCCAGGATCAGCACGTCACAGGGCACGCGAAGCTCACCGGGTCCTGTGCCGTAGCCCGTCAGTGGATCAAAGCCGGCGTCGATTTCCTGGCCGCCGGGGCCGAAGGCCCGGATGGTGCCCATCAGGGCATCGGCGATGTAGATGTTGCCGCAGCCGTCCACATCCACGCCCTCGCTGCGGGCTAACCAGGCGATCTCGGTGCCTTGCACGTAGAGCGTCCGGTAGCCGAACTTGAACAGCAGGATGCCGTTGGGGTCGAAGACCTGCACGCGGAAGTTGTCCACGTCGGCCACGATGATGTGATCCGTTCCGGGATCGACGGCGATGGCCTGGGGGGACTCGAACTGGGACAGGGCGGAACCCTCAATTCCCCACATGCGGACGAGGGTGTCCGTAGTACCGTCAAAAACCAGGATTTTGTGTTCGGCGGCGTCCGCGACATAGATCTCGCCGGTAGTGGGATGGACGGCCAGGTCATTGGGCGCGGTCATGGTGGCCCCGTCCAGGTCGAGCGTTCCCTGGAACAGGAAAGCGGCGTCGTAGATTCCCACGACGCCGTCGAGGCGGGAGATGTAGACATTGCCGTTGGCATGGCTGGCGATGCCCACCGGCCCCTCGGGGATGGGGTAAGTACCCACCACCGTGCCGAAGGAGTCGTACTCGATCACCTGGTTCATTGGCTGGTCGGTGACGTAGATCCCGCCACCCAGCGCGGGCGCGAGGCGCCCCGGGTACTGCAGGTCCGTCGAGAACGTGTCGACATGCGTAAGGTCCGCCGTTTGGCCGATCGCGACCACAACAGCGGCGATGAGATAGACAACCATGCTTCGCCCTCCTCCGATTGCAGGTACTTAAGCCGTCTGTGGTGCGACCGGGAGTTGGGCTACTCCAGGCGCACCGACACCGTGTCCGTAGTGAGTGCGGGGGCAATCGACATGCCTTGGGTTATTGGTCGGGTTCCTGGTCGCCGATCTCGTTTCAGAGAGCCGCCTCTAATTAACGCCCAATAAAGGATTTGCGCCGCGGCGGCCTGGGCGCAGGCCCGGCCGAAGCCGGGCTGGTGCCTTCCCTCCAATGAGAACCGAAACTGCTGCAATCTCGTTTATGGGATTAAGGAGTTAGAAGATCTGTCCCGTAAAATGCGCCTGAAAAAGTCGGAAATCAAGCAGATCGACGTCCGTGTCCGGATCGAGGTCGAGCGTCTCGCAACCCGGATCGGCGGGCAGATCGGGTCCCGACATGCAACCGAGGAAAGTTGCGTAGTCGGAGAGGTCTACGTCACCGTCGGCGTCGGCATCGCCGGGAATCGCCACGCCCTCGTCGATGGTGAGATAGGGCTTGGTGAGTGGATCAGATTCGAGCGCGTCGATGAAGACCTGATTTGCGTTTTCGGGTGTATCCGGGTCGATCTGAAACCGAAAGGCCACTTTGTCGTCGCCGCTGATGAGCGCATCGGTCACAACGGTGCCGACGTCGAAGGAGTACTGGGTGGGCGTTTGATAGTGTGCGACCGTGGCGCTGCCCTGGAATGCGGTGGGCCCGCTGGCGAAATCGTCGAACGTCTCCTGCAGATCGGCGGGATAAGAGTAAACGTGTACGACGATGTTCTTAATGGGCCAGATGGGCGCGCCGCGCAGGGTCACCGACAGCGTGGCCGATACGGGCGGAGTGAAGGTGACGCTGGTGAGATCGTACTCCCCGACCACGCGGTTCTCCTGGCCCGCGCCGCTGGTGGAGACGCTCAAGGTGATCGCACCCTCGTAGCTGGACTGGTTGAAGTACCAGTCCGCGTCATCGGCAGCGCCGTCGAACGTGCCAAAGACGCCGCCATCCGCGAGCGTACCGTCCTTGCTCGGATAGATGGTCTGGGCCGCGCCGACCGAGATAACGGGCAACGCGCACATGGTCGAGACAACTACGACCGCCACGATTCCGGCGGTCCGTGTCCTTTGAAGCATCAATCGAAGCCTCCGGTCAGATTCCCCTGCGTTCTCTATTCTATGCCTCTTCTACTCCTCTTCTACTACACGTTGCCCATCGCCACCGGTTCGCCCCGCGACACGTCAGCCCCTACCGGCCGGCGTCGATCCGGTGGAGCGGCAAGGTCCTGTCGCCGTCACCAGTTCGCGCCCGCCGGACGCCGTCATCCGTCAGCGGCCGGGCGTCGAGGAGCCCGCCGGGCATCGGGGGCGGCGACGGCGTCGGGCAACTGAACGTGTCGCAATCCTGCCCCACGAACCAATCGCCACCCAAGGCGTCGCATTCGACCCGCGTGTTGTTGGCTGCCAGCGATCCGGCCAGGCAACAGGCCCCAATCTCAGGCAGACAAGCGGGCGGCGACCCACAGGGCAATCCATCGTCGATGACGAACAGCTCGAACACGCCGGACGCACCGGCCGAGCCACCCACGTGAACGTAATACATCTGGTCGGGATCGGTGCACCAACTTACGGTGGACAGGGTTGGCGCCCCGCTGGTGCCGACGACACATGAGGCGTCGTCGTCGTTGCCGTCGATGCAATCCAGCGTGTTACAGTCGCAGAAGACCTGGACGGTCGTGTCGATCGTGGTGCCGGGCATGCAGGTAGTGGCGGTCACGGTGTTGCCGGTGCCGACGACGGCGTACCACAGGCCGCGAGACGGCGAGTCGGCCCCGCAGAACGGTGCGTTGTCGTCCACGGCGATGGAGTTGTCGCCGGTGGCGCTCACGCCGTTGGTGTCGGCCGTCAGGGCGAAAGCTCGGTAGCAGACGTCGTTGATCGGTACGGGCGTATCGTCATCCCAGTCCACACTATCGCTCTCGCCCCAGGGAAAGCCGTGCCCGTGGCAGCTCTGACAGTCGTCACACATGGAGTGGAACCAGCCTGCATCCAGCCACTCGGTGTGGCAGACGTTACAGAGCCCGGTCGGGCCGCCCAAGTCGAGTGCGTATCCATTGAATCCCAGAGCCACTTCGCGCGCCGTGCCAAAGGTGTCGAACGGCGGCCCGTTGAAGCCCGTAGCCTCCACGCCGTCATCGACGTACATCGTCCCGTCCACGTAATCTCGAATCAGGTAGGGATTGCCGGTGGGATTGGTCGGGGTGGCCGAGCCGTGGGGGTCGTGGCAGTCCGTGCAGTTCAACTCGTAGGCCAGCGCTCCGGAGTAACCGTTCCAGCCGCGCTTGGAGTTGAGCCCGTGGGCCGAGTGCACCCAGGTGTAGTCTATGTACCAGGGCCCCTCGACGTATTCACTGGATGCGAACCCGCGCAGAGAGGAACAGTCCTCGGTCAAACACGCTCCGTCGAGGATCTCGCACCAGTCGAAACCCAATTCTGCATACTTGGGGTTGTTGACGTCGACAATCGGCGGCTGGACGCCCGGCGGGAAACCCGGATCCAGCGGCCCGCTGCCACCGGCATGGCACGCCAGGCAGAAGTCGTTGCCCGTACCCGCCCATGCCGTCGTGGGAGCGAACGGGTCCGAAATCGGCTGCGAGGCCGCCGCGGTGTGAACGCCATGGCAATTCAGGCATTCGATCTTGGCTCCACTGACCTGATCGGCGTTGCTGATGTCGTGGTGGCTGTTTCCCAGACGAAGCGTACCCTCGTTGCCCCAGCATATTCCGCCGTACTCGCCGTCCCACTGCAACGTCCCCTGGAACTTGACGGCCACGTCCGGCGGCGTGTTGGCGTTGCCGAACGGGTCGAGGGGGGCGGCCAGCCGTGTGGCGCCGTCCGCGTCGTGGCAGCTGGCGCAGAAGTCGGACAGGTCGGGGTCGGAGGTCAGGTCCTCAGGTCTGACGAAGCGGTAGAGGCTGCCGTCGTCGGGGTCGATGAGCTCGACGTACCCGTCCGCGTGCGTGCCCGGACTGTGGCAGACCAGGCAGGCGTCGTTGTCCAGGTTCGCGCCGTAGTGGGCGTGTGCGTCGCCCACCGGGAACTCGCCGACGACCGCTCGCCGACCGCCGGGCGGCACGGCATCACCGTTGTCCTGGGCGCTGCGGTGGCACGACGTGCAGCCGATGGCGATATCGAGCGGCACGCGGTAGTAGTCCACGTGGTCAGGGTCATAGCAGTTGATGACGTACTCCGGGTCGCCCGTGGACGAGCCGCCTCCGTGGCAGAACGAGCAGATGCCGTTGTTGCCGGCGCCCGAATCGGTACGCATGACGCCGCCGTGGCTGTCCAGCAGCGGCACGCCGCCGGCCGAGGTCATCACAATCGGATCGGTGCAGCCGCCTTGCTGTGGGTTGTGTCGATCGTAGCGCACGTAGCTGAAGTCGAGCGCCGGCTCGAGGCCGATCAACCTGCCGTCGCGCACCATGGCCGGCGAGGTGCTGCCGTGGATGTTGTGGCAGGCCACGCAGGTGCCGTAGGAATCGGCGGTTCCGTCGCGATCGGAGTCGTAGGAATGCGGGGGACCGTCCATGTGGGCATAGTGGGCGTTGAAATCGGTGGCCCCGGTCATCGAGTAGGGCGCGATGTCCGTGTTGAGCCCATCAGGAATGATGACGCTGTCGTCGCTCCTGAAGTTGGTGCCGAACTGATCGGCGTAGTACGGACCGGCCGGCGCGGTCGGACCGCCGAGCAGGGCATACCTGTCGTGGCAGGAGAAGCACAGATCCCAGTAGGGCGGATCGTCGTACGCATCCAGCGAGTCGAATCCGGTGCGCGGCACGACGAGCGGCGCACCGCCGTTGATGCTCTTCAGCCGGAAAGCCTGCTGGTAGTTGTCCGCGACCGCCTGATACGAGTGTGCGACGCCGTCGAAGTGCGGGGCGCTCAGGTCGTGGCAGTCGGTGCAGGCGACCATCTGGCTGCGGCCGTGGCCGGTGGTGTAGTAGCCCCAGGTTGCGTCGTCGCCCGCCACGGCCGGAGCGCTGACAGCGTTGACCGTTGACGTGCCCTGGTCGTGGCATCCGGCACACCACTGGGCCTTGGCCGGCGGCAGCGAGCCCTCATCGTATACGCCGTCGGCCCAGTTGGCCTTGGCGCCGTAGGTCGCGTTGTTGGCGCCATCGAAGGCCCCGTCGGGGCTGTGGCACGCGTCGCAGACGTCGGTCTCGGCCAGATCGATGTTGCCGTTGCTGTTGGCGTCCGCGCCGGTGGCGAAGCTGGCAGCGCCGTTAATGTGCGTGCCGCCGCCAAGGCTCGAATGGCAGACGAAGCAGTCCGCGATGTTGGGACCGTCCGGCGCGGTCATGTGCACCGCGTGGGACCCGGCCGTGTTCGGGAACGCCGCACCATCCGGCGGTTGCCCGTGGCAGGCTGTACACGCCTCGGCGGAAGGCATGAAGCCGGTGCTGTGGGGGTGACAGTCGGTGCAGAGCAGGTCGACGAAGTGGGCGTGGTCTCCGTCGGCGGTGTTGCGGTGGTAGGTCGTCGCGGTGTGGCACACCTCGCAGATACCGTCGTAGCTGACCGGATCGTGGTTGGCGTGGATGAAGTCGTGCAGCCCGTTGTCGCCCAGGTCGTTGTCCTGGAAGGTCATGCCCGCGCCGTTGACGTTGGCGGCCACGAGCGCAAGGTTCACGTTGTCCGGATCGTGCACCTCGTGGCAGTCGGAGCAGGTCGGCTGCCAAGCGCCCGCCACGTCATGCAATTCATGTTCGGTGTGACAAATCCTGCAGAGTGTGTCATCGTTGGCGGCGCGCAAGAGCATCCCGTCGCCCGCACCGCCGTTGGCCGCACCCGAGTCCGCGTAGTGCACCGCATGGCAGGTCAGGCATTGAAGCCGGCCAATCTTGAGGTCGAGCGGCGCGATGCTGCCACCGTCGGGGAACTCGCCCTGGCCGCCCGGGTAGGAGAAGCCCACCGGGTGCGTGCCGCCCTCTCCCGGTCCCTTGTCCCGCGGAGCGTGGCATTCCTTGCACATCTGGTCGGTCTGGATGCCGACCCGCAGGAACGGAGCGTCCACGTCGCTGTTGTGCGGATCGTGGCAGGTGCCACACTTGATGTTTCCGCCGTCCAGGTGCAGGTCCATCTCCCCGCCCGGCGTGGGGCCGACCGAGTCCGCATCAGCGTTGACCGCGGTCACGCCCCAGGCGTGTGACGTGCCCTCGCCATCAAGGAGGTCGGGATTCGTTCCATAGGGATCGGCCGCGTCGATCGCCCTGAAGGAAGTGGCCAAGGCATGACCGGCACCCGTGTGGCACGACAGGCAAAGCACCGTCTGCCCCAACACCAGACCCAGGTGCCCGCCGGGTTGGGCGTCGATCGAGTGGCATCGTCCGCAGGTCAGGTCGTCCAGCATGTGCGGCGGATCCCAACCCGGAATGACCGGCTGCGGCGATGGCAAAACCGGGCCGGTGCCGATGCCGATGCCGATCTGCAACGGGCCTTGAGGCCGAGCCCGTCTCCCTGCTCGAAGGAGGTCGTACTCGGCGGCGTTCGTGCCCTGGAAACGCGTGCCGGTTGCGCCGCTGAGGGCAGATCGCACCGGAGGGTCGTAGACCTCGACGGTCCCGACGTTGCCGTTGGCCACCAGGACGCGCCCAGAGGCATCGAGGGCCACGTCGCCGGGTGTCTGCAACTCGCCCGGACCGGTTCCGTAGTCCGCGACCTTGCCCAGTTCAGCGCCCAGCGGGTTGAAGACCCGGAGCGTCCCCATCACCGCATCGGTGACGTAAATGTTCCCGGATGAGTCGACGGCCAATCCCGCGGTGCGCGGGAACCAGCCCTCGCTGCTACCGCCCGGCAGGTACTTGATGCGATAGCCGAACGAAAGCTGAAACAGTCCCGCGGTGCTGAACACCTGAACGCGGTAGTTGTCCTGGTCCGCCACCAGAACGCGGTTGTTGGCCGCGTCGATGGCAATGGCGCCGGGATGTCTGAACTCGCTGGAGCGTCCGCCGCGTATGCCGACGATCAGGGCCAGGGCTTCGCTGCTGTCAAACGCGTAGAAGCGATCGGCGCCGCTGTCCACGACGTAGAGGCGCCCGCTGACCGTGTCCACGGCCAGGTCGGTCGGCTCGACAAAGCTGACAATCCCGTCCGCCAGGAAGTGTTGAAAGGTGAACGCGGCGTCGTACACGCCCACCTTGGCATCGTCACGACGGGAGACGAAGATCCGCCCGTCGGGATGAACGGCGACGCCCACCGGGCCGGCCGGCTCCGACCGTGTCCCCAGGAACGTGCCCGACAAATCGAACCGGATCACTGCGTTCGCGCGCGGGTCGGTCACCAGGACTTCGCCAGCCGTAACCGCCAGGCGAGCGGGGTTGTCCAGCCCGTTACTCCACGTCGCGGAGTGAGCGAGAGGCGGCAACTGGGCCACCGAAAGAAGCCCGGCCAGCACCAATAAACCGTGAGCCATGACGTTCCCTTGTCTTGCGCAGACCTTCCCCGCTCCACAACCAACTCCGCTTGCCCCGCTTGCAATGGACATACCAGTGTCGGCCCGCCTGCCGCCGCCGTGGGGCCCGACGAGCAGATACGGCCCAAACGGCTACCGCCAAGCCGTCTCGGGCTCGCAGGCCTGCTTTCGAGACTGTGGCGACCGGCCGATCCTCTCGGTTTTGAGAATCCGACCCGGCCTCGTTCCGATGACCGGGAAACTTCGCGGACCTTGCCCGGAGGTTTGTTATCGGCCGCGCCGACTCGCGTCGGTGACGAGCCGGCATGGCATCGCGCTCGCCCGCGGCGGATATCGTAAATCAAGGGCAGGTGGGAGCTCCTTTGCAGCAGCCCGCCACGTTTCGGGGATTCACAGAATCAGAGCAGCCCTGGGAGGTTGCGTCGAGGTTCGGCGCCGGTGACCGGGTCGCCGCCGGTCGCCCAACCGCGGGGGACGCGATCATGTACCTTCCCAGGGCTGGACGACTGCGCCCGAAACGCTGCCTGCTGTACAGCGCATTGCTGGTAGCCGCTTTGCCGGTTGGATCGAGTGCGGCGCGGCCGGAGGCGCAGCACAGCCTGGCCGACAAGCTGCGCCGTGGTCCGGGCGCGTCGAACCATCCCGTGCACGTCGTGCCGTCGAAGGAAATCCGGATTCCGGCCGGCTGGCCGCTCGATACCGACGGAACGATCACCTGCATCACGTGCCACGAGAGGCTCCCATCGCTGGGAGGCGGCAGCTCGGCGTTTCTCCGCGATGTCGGCGGGGCGGCCCCCGACCCGGCCCGGTTCTGCACCAAATGCCACACGCCGGGCGATCGACCCAGCGCCGGGCGGATGCACTGGATGGCGGTGCGCCGGGCTCACGTCATGCCTGCTTCGAGCGCGTCCGGCGGTCAGAGGGGACCCCTGGATGCCGCTTCGCGAAGCTGCCTGACGTGCCATGATGGTGTCACTGCGGTCGAGTCCGTCAATCCGACCGGCGGTTCCCGGCGGGGGAGGTCTCTGGCCGACCGCGGCCGGAACCACCCCGTCGGTATGGCCTACCCGTCGCACCGGTCACGCAGCCGGGACAGCGCGTTCCGACCGGCCGCCCTGCTGCCCAAGGAGGTGGAACTGCCCAACGGCCGGGTCAGCTGCATCTCATGTCACAACCTGTACGGTCAAGATCGGGCGCGACTGGCTGTCCCAATCGAGCAATCAAAACTATGCTTTACGTGTCACCAGATGGATTAACAACTCATGGCCGGCGACGACCCAGGCCGGTGAAATAAAGTGCCCTCCGCAGTACCCACCAGAGAAGATTGGGCCTATTATCTCAGGAATGAGAAGGGGCCGGATCCCACCACACTAGCCTGGCTGCGACCGTTGTGTGCCAGATTGAGAGCGGTGAGGGTACACGAGGTGGCAGTCGCTATCGGAGTCGCCCGGCCGCAGAACCGAGCTTGCGGAACACCTGCTGGCCCGTACGGGGGGCGTCCCGGATTGCGCGAGACGGACGCCGCGCGGCGGCCTGATCGCAGCCAGAGCTAGCTGAATTCGTCGGTCCGCAACTGGTCAAAGAGAAGGTCGAGCACCGCGTTGAGGAGACCCGTAGTAGCCGAATCCACGGCGTCAACCCGCGTTGTATCGCCGAGCAGCACACTGCGGGTGGCTGTATCGACTGCGTCAACGGAACTGTTGCGGAACTCGGGACAACCACCAGCCAGCGCGGGCAACAGGGCGCACAGCCCGAGCACGACGAGACGATTCAGGGGCGGCCGGGGTATTCGTTTGGATCGTTCCACGGATGTATTTTCCCAATCCCCCGCGAACAACAACTGTGCCCAGAGCATGGCGCGTGCCGCGGCCCGCTGGGCTGCCTCGACCCCCGTCAGGGCGTCGGGTTCCGCCACGGCACGGGACTTGCTCAACTCCCCCGCGAACGGAGAGGAAAGGGCCGGACGCCGTTGGCCTCGCCGCTCGGGCTGGACGGGCAATACAGCATAGCAGACAAGGCGTGACGACGAAAGCAGACATTCCGGCGAATCGGATGAGCCCAGAAGAGCGGTCTTCTCCTCCGGTGCCGCAGGGGCAGGAACGCCACTCTGAGCGTCCGGGCGGGCCCGACTCGGGAGTGGATCAGCCACGAGGCCGGGGCTGTCAGTGCCCGGGGGGCCACATACGAGCGCCGCGACGGCGGCGGCTCCCGTCGCGCACACTCATCCTCCCGGCCGTGCTATGCGGTCTCGCCGTCTTGTTCGTCGGCTGGGAGGTGGTCGAGCATCATCTCCTCCCGACGGCGTCGGTCGGCCTGCGCCACGCGCTGCTGACCGTCCAGGCCGGTGTCGTGACCGTGGCCGCCAGCGGGGTGGTGTACCTGCTGATGCGCCGCCAGCAACGGGGCTTGTCCAAGACGGCGGAGCAGCTTTCCGGGCTGCTGGAATCCTGGTTGGCGAACCCGTCGGACGCGGGTCGGTTCGAGAATCCGCACCTGATCCATTGCCGCGAGGTACTCAGTTGTGACAGCGCGGACTGCTCGATGTACGACTCCCCGGAGGACCGATGTTGGCAGGTGATGGCTTTGGGCCGCGCCGTGCACGGGCGTCGGGCTCCGGCCATCGAGATCGAGAAGTGCCACGAGTGCGACGTGTATCGTCGGTCATGCCCCGATCGACTGACGGAGCTGGGAGAGAGCTTCAACAACCTGTTGTTCCTGCTGGAGGGAGAGGCCAGGCAGTTGGGGCAGATACGGGCCCAGATGGTGGAGAAGGAGAAGATGGTCGCCATCGGTCAGATGGCCTCGGGGATCGCTCATGAGGTGGGCAACCCGCTGTCGAGCATCTCATCGATCGTGCAGATGCTGAAGCGGGGACGGCCCAGAGGACTGGAGGCGGACCAGCTCGATCTGATCGAAACGCACATTCAACGGATTTCGGCGACGGTGCGGCAACTGGTCAGCCTGGCGCGTCCGGCGGCGGCGCGGTGGGAATGGGTGTGCGTCGGACGAACGCTCGCGGAGGCTGTTCAACTGATCGGCTTCGACCGGCGAGCCCGGAACGTGGAGATCGATTTTGGTCCGCTCCCATCGCTGCCGCGGACCTATGCCATGCGCAGCGAACTCCAGCAGGTGTTCATCAACCTGGCTCTGAACGCGCTGGACGCGATGTCGGACGGTGGCAAGCTGACGGCCCGAGCGGTCAAGAGCAAGCGTGATATCGTGGTCACCGTCGAGGACACCGGATGTGGGATCGCCCCACAGATGGGGCGCCGGGTGTTCGAGCCCTTTGTGAGCACGAAGGAACCGGGTCACGGGACCGGGTTGGGGCTGGCGGTGAGCTACGGCATCATCCAGAAACACGGCGGGACGATTGACTTCCGCTCGACGAACGGGCAGGGGACCGTGTTTACGGTCTCGCTGCCCATCCTGAACCAACCACCGGACGCAGAGAATGGCACGAACCACGGTACTACTGGCCGACGATGAGGACACCCTCCGGAAGAACCTAGCCCAGGTGCTGCAGGAGGAAGGCTTCGAGGTCATCGCGTGCGCCGATGGGACGGAGGCTTTGCGGGCCCTGAGGAACAACGGCGTGGAGGTGATCATCACGGATCTGCGCATGCCGGGCGTGTCGGGAATGGACCTGATCGATCACGCGGCCAAGCTGGCCCCCGACGCGGCCATCATCGTGATCACGGCTTTCGGGGAAGTGGAGACGGCCGTCGAGGCGATGAAGAAGGGCGCCAAGGAGTACATCTGCAAACCGCTGATCTTCGACGAGGTGATCTTCAAGCTGAAGCGTCTGATCGCCCAGGACGATCTGGTCAGAGAGAACCGGCAGCTCCGCGAACGGATCCGGCATTCTCGGGTCCAGACCGAGTTCGTGGGCAGGTCTGCGGCGATTGGCGCGATCCGGGAGACGCTCCAGCGGATCGCGCACACCAACAGCAACGTGCTGATCTGCGGCGAAAGCGGGACGGGCAAAGAGGTGGTGGCCCGGGCCCTGCACGCCAGCGACACGACCCAGGACCGCCCGTTCGTGGCGGTCAACTGCGGCGGTCTGGCCGAATCGCTGGTGGAGAGCGAGCTGTTCGGGTACCGTCGCGGGGCCTTCACCGGAGCGGAAACGGACCGGGCCGGCTACTTCGATGCCGCCAACGGCGGGACGCTGTTCCTGGACGAGATCGGCAACCTGCCGTTGCTCTCGCAGGCGGTGCTGCTGCGGGCCATCGAGCAGAAAGCGATCACCCGCGTGGGCGACAGCAGGCCCCGCCCGGTCAACATCCGTCTGGTGGCGGCCACCAACCGAGACCTGGAACGGAACATCGAATCGGGCGAGTTCCGCGAGGACCTGTACTTCCGGCTGAACGTGATCCGCATCACCGTGCCCCCGCTCCGCGAACGTCGGGAGGACGTGCCACTGCTGATCGAGCATTTTGTGCGGAAGTACAACGCCGAACTGAAATGCAGTTGTCCCGGCTTCACCACCCGGGCGATGGAGGCCCTGTCCGGGCAACATTGGCGCGGAAACGTCCGCGAGCTGGAGAACGTGATCGAGCGGGCCCTGATCTTCGTGGACGGCAAGGAGATCGACCTGGACGACGTGTCGTTCGTCCTGGGCACTCGGGTAAACACCCGGACGCATTCGGTGGACCTGCGGGTCGCGACCCGTGAGTTCGAGCGGCAGCACATCGTCAAGGTGCTGGCCTCGTTTGTGGGAAACAAGGCGTCGACTGCGGAGGCGCTGGGGATCGGCCTTTCCAGCCTGTACCGAAAAATGGAAGAGCTGGGGATCTCGAAGGCGATGGCTGAGGCCGCCAGTTCCGAATGGCCCCCCTTTTAACCCTCGCCCGGCGTCCGCGCCGCTTCTCACGGAGTTAATCGCCATGCGCTTGCTCGGTTCGCCGCTCCGTCCGGTGTTCGCGGGGCTGATCGCCGTAGTGCCCGCGGCCGCCCAACCTCCGGGGCACGGACAGCATCCTCCCATGCCCGACCAGAAGCTGTATCTCCATTGCCGCCTGGGCAGCGGCGACGACGCGACCTCGATCGAGGTGCCGGTGGAACTCCGGTCGGCGGCCATGCCCGCTGAACTGGACCAACTGGTCAAGCTCCCGGCCCCTTTGCCGCCGATCCACCTGGAGCGATACCTGCCGCAGGCGCGGCTGGAGCAGAACGTGGTTCCGGACGGGAGCGGCGCCGGCCCGCCAGCAGTGCTGGTTTCCATCGAGGGGCCGACCCAGTCGTACCAGCGCTGGTTGATCGCCGACGATCCGCTGCGCAATCGGCTGGTCAGCTACGTCGGGACCTGGCGCTACATGACGGTGAAAGATCAGCGGCAGCGCGAGGAGCTGTTCGCCCAGTTCGAGCACGAGCTGACCCGCGAACCCCGACTCGTGATCACTTCTGCTGAAGACCATGCGTCGGTGGAAGTGCCGGCCCACCCGGGCACGCCGCACGCCCTGGAGCAGTCCGGGTGCTCGGTCCGCGTCCTGAAGTTCTATCCCCATTTCGGCCTGGACAGCAAGACCAAGCAGGCCGTCAACCGGTCGGACCAGCGGGTCAACCCGGCCGCACTGGTGGAAGTCGACTGCCAGGGGCGTCGGCAAGAGGAGTGGGTGTTCGCCAAGTTCCCGGGCTTCTCCATGGGCGAGAAGTCGGCCCTTCCGATCCGGATCGCTCTGGACTGTCCGCAGGAGAGCAGCGGTGCGACCCCCGGGTTCACCCTGGTGACCATCGGTCGCGCCCGGCACGAAGTCTGGACTCGCCAGGCGGGGGAAGCCCGGGCCAGACCGCTGAGCCAGGATGATCGCATCGAGATCACCGGCTCGCAGTACGCGTTTCGCGCGGCCGGTTACGTCCCGTCGGGCCTACTGGAGGAAGCCTATCACCCCACGACCGGCAGGGCCGGCGTCAGCGCGCTCCAGGCTCGGACCCTCAGCGCGTCCGGGGAACAGGAGACCCTGTGGCTCGAGCTGGGCAAAGCCCGGCTGGTCGGGACCGCTTCGGGGCCGATAATGGTGGTCTTCGGTCCCCGCCAGAGCGGTGCCATGGGAGGACATCAATGATCCGGTTGGGTACAGGGATCATCGGGGTGGTCGGCCTGACGATCTTGGTTGGACAGGCCCAGGGGCAGCCGCCGCCCGGATACCGGGGGAGTTGCACAACGTCGCATTGTCACGGCGACTTCGGCAAGAAGTCCGTGGTGCACGACCCGGTGAGTGAGGGCTCCTGCGACATCTGTCACGAGCAGACGAACGAGAAAGACCACAAGTTCAAACTGACCGCCGAAGGCGGCGAGCTGTGCACCGAGTGTCACGATCCGTTCGAGGGGAAGAACCGGCACGATCCGGTGACCGAGGGAGAGTGCACCCTGTGCCACGATCCCCACGCCAGCAACGTCGGGAAGCTGTTGACCAAGCCGAAGGTGGCCGATCTCTGCCTGGACTGTCACGACTCGGTCACCGAAGACCGGCCACACCTGCACGGGCCGGTGGCGGCGGGCGCCTGCACGGCCTGCCATGATGCCCACGCGTCGGACCACAAGAGTCTGCTGTCCGCTCCCGATCCCAAGGTGTGCGCCAAGTGCCATGCCGTGATGGCGACACGCATCGCCGACAGCCCGTACAAGCATGAGCCGGCCGGCGAGGAGTGCGGCACCTGCCACGACCCGCACGGAGCGAAGAACCGCATGATTCTGCGGTCAACGCCCCCGGGGCTGTGCCTGGATTGCCACGACTCGATCGCCGAAGCCGTCGAGAAGGCGACCGCGGCGCACGACGTTGTGACCAAAGGAAGAGCCTGCTCGGCCTGTCACGACCCCCACGCATCGGCGTTTGCGGGCATTCTGCTCAAGGCGTCGATGGACCTGTGCCTGACCTGCCACAACGCGGCCGTCGGGGCGGAGCAAGGGCGAATGGCCAATATCGGCGAGGTACTGGAGAAGAACCCTCAGCACCACGGTCCGATCCAGGACAAGGACTGTGGAGCGTGCCATGATGCGCACGGCGGGTCCAACTTCCGTCTGCTCACCGGCGGCTACCCGTCGGAGTTCTACGCCGCCTATGCCGAGGAGCAGTACGCGCTGTGCTTCGGGTGCCACGAGTCCGATGCCATGTCGGAGGAGCGGACCGACAAGCTCACCGGTTTTCGCAACGGGAAGCTGAACCTGCACCACCTGCACGTGAACCGCCCGGTCAAGGGGCGCACCTGCCGGGCCTGCCACGAAACCCACGCTTCCAAGGGGCCGAAACACGTGACGGAGTCGGTGCCCTTCGGCGAGTGGCGGATCCCGATCGCCTTCGCCAAGACGGCCACCGGCGGGTCCTGCTCGCCGGGATGCCACCGCCCGTACGCCTACGACCGCGACACGCCGGTGGAGTATTCTCGCTGACCGCTGGCACGGAACACGGCCGGGGGTGCTCGCGGGGCATGCTCGGCGAACCGATGGACCCGATGGTCGGCTCGGGCACTGTCCAGTGAGTCCCGGCAGAATCGGGCCGGCACCTTCCCATAAACCGGAACACCGGCATATCCCATTCGCGTTTATGGGAATCGAATCGAACCCGAGCATCGCGGCCCGGGCGGACTGCATAGCCGGACCCGGGCCATAACTCATTCTGTGACAATAGATAATCCGGACGACGCCCGGGGTGGACCGCGGCTCCGTTGGGACGACATGCCGTCTGGCATGCCGGGTGTCACTTGTCCCAGCCATAGACCCTCTGCATCTGCGCCCGTGCGGACGGGTGGCGGGAGGTCTGCTCAGCGTGAATCAATCGCGGCCGTGTCGGTTGCGTTCCACGCGGGAACGTGCAGAGAAACTGGAGGAGGTAAGAGATGAAACTTGCGGTTCGGTGTCTGCCGGTGGTGCTGATTGTGGTGCTGGCGACGACGGCTTTCGGGCAGATCGTCCCCGGTGATCCAGGCTCGTATCCCTCGGTCAGCGTGGTCAACACGCCTCACAATCTGAACAACTTCCCCGGCGTCTCCATCCCGGGCAATCAGGTGTGCCTGCCGTGCCACACCCCGCACAACGCTCTTCTGTCCGGGGAGGAAAACGTGCTGTGGAACCACGCCGAGACGGGCGAGACGTTCGTGATGTACTCCTCGAGTGCGCTCGACCAACCGGAAGGCCCCAGCAAGATGTGCCTGAGCTGTCATGACGGCGTGACGGCCGTGGACAACTACGGCGGTAACGGCGGCACAGGGAAAACGATCACGGGTTCGGCCAACCTGGGCACGGACCTGTCGAACGATCACCCGATCGGGATCGAGTACCCGAACGATCCGCCCAACTACCAGGATCCGGCCACTTTCGACCCGGGGATCAACAGCGGACCGGGCGTGCAGTTGGTGGAGATCAGCGGCGTGGATCGGGTGGAGTGCAGCTCCTGCCACGAGCCTCACAACAACGGCCTGGGCAACTTCCTGCGTGTGCCGATCCAGGAGAGCTATCTCTGCCTCCAGTGCCACATCAAGTAGCACGGGCGGAGCCGGACACCGGCTGCCTGGCTCGTTCAGCGGACCGCCGACTGACCCTCGAGCGCCGCTGACGCCGAGATAATCCGAGCGCACATTCCCAAGAGGGGATGTGCGCTTGGTCCTTAGTGGGCGGTGCCGCCCGCTCCCCAGGGCCTTGCCCGGAACCGTTGTGGCCCGCAGTGGGATTGGTTAGCATCCGCACGGATTGCCATGTTGACGCACAGAATTCAGGTTCTTGTGGCCGGCATCGGGTCGGTTCTGTCAGGGCTGCTGGTGGGCTGTCAGTCCGGTCCCAGGGCCGGCGGGCCCATGCTGTTCTTCCCGGCGCCGCCGTCCCGGCCCCGGGTGCAGTTCCTCACCTGGGCGAGCGGTGCGGACCAGGTCGAGCCGTCCAGGGGATCGTTCGAGAAGTTCATCCTGGGTGAGGAGCCCGTCATCCACCGGGCGATCAACAAGCCCTACGGCGTCGCCGCCCGCGACGGCGTGGTCTACGTGTGCGACACCAAGGGACTGTGCCTCAGCCGCCTCGACTTCAAGAACCAGACCTACTCGATCATCGGCGTTCGCGGGCCGGGGCGGCTGCGCAAACCCATCAACGTCGCGCTCGACTCGCTGGGCTACAAGTTCGTGGTCGACCCCGAACGCAAGCAGGTCGTCGTCTTCGGTCCCGAGGACAAGTACGTCACCGCCTTCGACGTCCCTGAGCCTTGCCATCCGGTGGACCTGGCGCTCCACGAGGACGAGCTTTACGTCCTGGACAACGACGAGACCTGCCAGATCGTCGTCATGAACCGGAAGAACGGTCAGGTGCTCCGAACCTTCGGTGGGCCGGGAGGCGAACCGGGACAGTTCCGCATCCCCAACAGCATCGCCGTCGGGCCGGACGGGGCCGTCTACGTCAGCGACACCCACAACTGGCGGATCCAGAAGCTCACCGCCGAGGGAGTCCCGGTGTGGGCCAAAGGCACCCCGGGCTACATGTTGGGCCAGTTCGGGCGCCCGCGAGGCATCCGGGTCGGCCCCGAAGGCCTGCTCTACGTCGTGGACGGTGCCACCGAGATCGTCCAGATGTTCGACGCCGAAGGCAACACGCTGATGCGCTTCGGCGGACCGGGGGACATGCCCGGCGCGCTCGGCCTGCCCTCCAGCCTGGCCATCGACGCAACCTCGATCCCGTACTTCGAGCGGTACATCCACAGGGATTTCAACGTCGAGTACCTGCTCTTCGTTGCCAGCCAGTACGGCCCTCATCTGATCAACGTGTACGCGTTCGGCTCCTTCCCCGAAGGCTATGATCTGGCCGATTCGCAGATCGCCACGCTGCCGGAGATCGACATGGACGAGGGCATCGGGCCGGTGGAGGGGCTGGAGGAGGCGCCGGAGGAGGCCATCGAAAGTGACCCGGACGAGCAAGAGCCTGAGGGCGAAAGCCCGGGATGACCCGACGATGACGGGGGACGAGTCCTTTGGCCAACCGGCGCGCGGTTTTTGTCCTGACGCTGTCTGTGGCAGCGCTTTGCGGAGCAGCGGCCTGCTCGGAAACGGCCCGGCACCGTGTTCTGAGCTTCTTCCTTGACGGCGTCCCCGAGCCCGGTGCGGTAGAAACGCCCGGGTATCCGGCCCCGGATGCGGGCGCCCCCTACGATACGGCCGGCCCAACCGACGGGCGGCGCGTGGCGCCCCGGCCGATCTTCGCACACGCGCCCTACCGCGAGAACAAGTGCGGCGCCTGCCACAACCCGGAGACCGGGCAGTTGTTCCAGAGCCCCCAGGAAGGGCTCTGCCGGGGATGTCATCCCGAGGTGCCCGGCGCGGTCCGGTTCGTCCATGGGCCGGTCGCGGTGCAGGACTGTTTCTTCTGTCATCATTACCACGGATCGCCCCTGCCGCATCTGCTGCTGGTCGAGGCGGAGGAGACGTGCTACCGCTGCCATGACCGCGCTCGGGTGACGGCGGGAGCGCATCATGCCGCCGTCGAGGGCCGGACGTGTCTCGAGTGTCACCACGCCCACGGCGGGGAAAACCGGTTCTTCCTGAAGCGTGACGAACCT
>DATKXO010000170.1:0-9119 GCA_035528995.1 Phycisphaerae bacterium
GCGCAGCTCGCACGCCAGTGAGCAGGCGGTGATGCGCAGGCGGGGCGGTTGCTTGCCGGCGGTGTGTTCGTCGCGGTCGGGGGGCGGGTCGTACTGCGTGTCGGTGGTGGCCAGCACCTCCCGGCCGTTCAGCTTCAGGTAGACGCGGTTGTCCAAATGGCCGAACTCGACCGTCACCGGACGACCGAGACGAAGAGGTCGCAGTCGGTGCGTGGCGAGGGTGGTCTCGTCGCCGCCGGGCGGCTGCATACGCAGCGTCGCCGTGCCGTCCGGTTGGAGTCGTGCGCTGAAGTGGTAGGGACCGCGCGTCAGCTCCCAGCTACACCAACCGCTGCCATGGCGCAGCGTCACCTCCGCCACCACGCGAAGGTCCCCGACATAGTTGCCGGGGGCCCGGTGGTTGTAGCCGTAGACGTCCTGCAGGTATCGCCCGGGAGGGGAGGCGTCGAAGGTGATACTGCGTGGCGTTTCATCCAGCCCGGTGCAGTGAATCACGCGTGTGTCGAGCCCGTACCAGCCGGGGCTCGGGTCGGTGTGCCGTCGATCGGCGACCCAACGGGCTCGCGCCAGGTCGCCCGCGGGGCCGTGTGGCAGCCGGTTCTGGTCGAAGACGACGAACCACAGGACGCTTTGGGCGGCGGGGGTCTTGGGGGCGATCCGCCCGTTCACGTATACGTCGCCGTCGATGATCTCAACCGAGTCGCCAGGCAGCCCGACGATGCGTTTGATGTAGTTCTGGGCGGGATTGGCCGGGTCGCGGAAAACGATTACGTCCCAGCGGTTCGGCCCCAGCAGGCCCCCGAAGAGGTAGGGCCACTTGTGCACGAGGACGCGATCCCCGGACTTGGGGGCGGCGTGGCGCAGGTCCGGGGCGATTCGCTGGTGACAGTTCGGGCAGGTGAGCTCGCGGGGGACGTCGAAGTCGCGCACCAAGCCGGATGTCCGCGAAGCGGGGCCGTAGTCGTACTCCCAGCCGCAGTAGGGGCAGACGGTTGTGCCGTGCACGCCGAGCAGCGATTCGGCCATCGATCCGGTGGGGATGATGAAGGCCTCGATGAAAAACGCGCGGAAGACGAATGCCAGGATCAGCGCGGTGAGAACCGTCTGGATCGAGTCGAGGACGTGGTGGGAGGCGGGCGGGCTCGTGACCGGTTCCGGCACGCCGGTCCGTGTGCCCGGCGGTTGGCCGTGCTCGTCTCGCGATGTTTTTGTTTCTTCGGTCAATTATGTTGGTCTATCTCGGGTCTGGCCGCTCGATTCTGCCGTGGGCTTAGTGGATCCAGCGGACCCGGCCCAGGTCGGGCAGGCAGTTGGGCAGGCCGGGAAACAGCGGCATGAACCCCGGCCAATAGACGAAGAACGCCCGCCCGATCAATTGATCGGCCGGAACGGTCCCGATCTGGTACTTGCCCTCCTCCTTTGCCTTGCGTAGATGCGCGCCGAGCGGCTGACCGGCCCACCAACGGCTGTCGAGGCTGGCCGGGCTGTTGTCGCCGCACACGAAATACTGGTCCGGACCCAGTTGGATCGGGTGGCCCTGGGTCCCGATCCCGGCTCGTTCGGAGTTGTGCAGGCTGCGGCTGGTGTAGAACACGTCGCGCTGGATCAGCAAATGGGCTAGCTTGGCCCGCACGTGCTCGGCCGCGACGCGGACGATCGGCCGCCGCGCGTCGGTCGGCAGCCGGCTGCGGACGTCGGCTTCTTCCGGTCCGATGCCGTACTGCGCCGGCGTGGACTCGATTACGGTCTCCCCGTCGATTTCGACCGCCACCACGTAGTCGGTATTGGCCAGCGCGAAGCGGACGTCGCGCGGCGGGGCCGTGACCGATACCTCCTTCCACAGCTCGCGTTCATCGCTGCCGGACCCGCTGTGCTCGAGCGTGACCCGACCGTTGGCATACAACCGGGCGTAGAAGCGGTCCGAGTACTTGCTGGCGCTGAGCTCCACGTAACCGTCGCCGGCCTCGATCGCCACCTCGGCCGACAGCCGCAGGTCGCTGACTACGTTCTGCAACTTCGGGTGGGCGGGGAGGTTGTAACCATAGACGTCGGTGATATCGCCGGGAGGTGGGTTGTCGCCGAGCCGGGTAACGAACTGGATCTCGGCCGGCGGCCGGTCTACGCCGTCGAAACGGGGCATGCGTGTATCGAGGGCGGTCCAGCCGCTGTTCTCACGGAGGGCGATCCAGCGCGGATGGTAGCGCGCCGCGGAACTGGGTTCTCGCGGGTGGCAATCGTGGTCGTAGTATGGAAACCACAACGCCCGCTGGGCATGTCGCGTCTTGCGCGCGATCTGCGTCTCCCCCGTGTTGGGGTCGGTGACAAAAACGTCGCCGTCAATGATCTCGATCTTCTCGCCCAGCAGGCCGATCAGCCGCTTGATGTAGTTTGTCTGGCCGTCCTTGGGCACCTTGAAAACGACCACGTCCCAGCGCTGCGGCCCGAGTTGCCCGCCGATGGCGTACGGCCAGCCGTGCACGACAATGCGGTCGCCGGATTTTCGTCGCAAGGGCTCCATGGGGGTTGCGCGATCGAGCATCTCGTGATATCGACAAAGGCGGCAACCCACACCGCTGAGCCCGTCCGTGCGTTGGAACGGGGCGAACGCGGGCTTGCGGCAGTCGGGACAAACGCCCTTGGTGCCAGTGCCCTCACGGTACCGACAATTGGGACACTGGATGATCGGGCCGGGCTTGTTATCGTGAAAGCCGACAGCGTATTCATGGCCGCAACTCGGACAACTGTGCGTGGCGTAGGCGCCCGCCAGCGTCTCGGCCATCGACCCGGTAGGGATGATGAACAGCGGCAGGAAGAAGCTCTTGAGGACCAGCAGCCAGACGAACAGGTCTACGAATCCGGCGATCTGGGCGAGGATCGGCTCGCGCCGGCGTGCGCGGGGCTGAGTCATCCGGGCGGCCGACGCCTTTCTCTGCTTGCTTGCTGTGCCCATGCGGTGGTCGCGCTTCCGAACAGTCCTCAGGCCGCGTTGGTGACCAGTAAGCCTATCGGCCGTACCGTTGGGGGTCAAACCTGCGAGTGCCGCGTGTGTCCTGCTCTGTATAGGCCGCCCCTTTAACGGCATGTACGTCGTGGGGCTGCCGGCGGTGCGGCTAGAATGGCCTCGCCCAGGCCGGCGGATTGTCGGTCGGCCTGTACGTGAATATCATAGCGGCGGGTCGGACTGTTTCTTGGAGGAAGCTCAGATGAAGCGCAGGCGACGCCGTCTGATCGCGCTCAGTGTTCTTTCCAGCGGGACCTTGTTGGCCAGCAGTTGCTCCGGCGTGGCTGATCAGATCATCGCCACCATACGCCTGGCGTTCGGCATCGCGGACATCTGGGTGTAAGTTGGGTTTCCGGCGTGGGCCGGTGTCCTACCGGTTTTCCCCCTCGGCAGTCCGGAGCCAGCCGAATTTCACGGTCGAGCCGCCGTGACCCGCGGACACAAGCCGGCCGTCGGTCAACTCGAAGATGGCCTTCCAGGCGCTGAACCTGTTGTAGCGACGTATGCTGCGCTAGCAGGTGCGGGCGTAGTTGTACGTGCTGTCCCGGATTCCGGGCCACGTTGGCCCATGAGGGCACGGCCGCGGACCACGTATGTCGTGGGTCTTTTGATCGAGACGCGCTTCGCGACCCGGCCCAGTCAGCGGGGATCGTTTACCCAGCCGAACTCGCGCTCGTTCGACCGCCACACCGGATAGAACTCGTCCTTAGCCAGCAGCCTTAGCTGCCTCGCCTTCAGATCCGCGCCTTCCTGTATCTCCCGGTTGCCGCCTTTGGGCGAGACAAAGCGCCCCGCCCCCCCGTCGAGATACCCGATGTTGCAGCCGCCGTGGTGGCGGTCACTGAATTGGTCCAGGTTAGCCCATGACCCATCGTCGACCTCCCCGTTGTACCAGAACGCGTCCTCCTCAATGAGGAAAGGCAGCGCCGGGAATCGCCCGATCAGCGTCTGGCTCGGTTTCAGCGGGTCGGTCGGGTAGAACATTTTCCAGGGCAGATCGGTGCGGGCGCCCGCCATCCGGATGATGACCGTGTAGTCGAAGAATGTGTTGGCCTCGCGCTGGCCGGTGGGGCATTGGAAAATGTCGTCCTCGTAGCTCAGGTGATGCCGCAGGACCGAGGTCTCGAACGGATGGGAGTAAGCTTCGGGGTTCTCAAGGTACTCGGCATTCATGCGCCCGGACCACTCGGAATTGATCGGGCCTTGCCAATACGTGCCGGGAATGTAGCCCTGGTACCCTTCGGCGTAAATGAAGAACCCCTGCACGATCTGCTTCACGTTCGACAGGCAGACGACTTCCCGACTCTGCTCGCGGGCGCTACTGAGGGTCGGCAACAGAATGGCAATGAGCAGACCGATGATGGCTACCACGACCAGCAGCTCGATGAGCGTGAAACCGCGACGCATCAGACTCCTCGCGGAGACGTGGGTAGCCAAGACGATCCTGGCAGGCAGCAAACGCTGACCACGGCCACTTGCTCCATCTGCCTCAGGCTAACCTCCCGCCGCTGGCGGATCAACGTTTTTCGCGGCCGAGGGATGCGTCGCTGGGAAGAGTGGCACTACTCGTCGTTGACCGCCGGGGCCCGGCGAAGGTAGCCAAAAGTGGGGTGGGGATTCCATGTGCCGGCCGTAACAAGCCGGCCGTCCGTAAGCTCGTAGTAGGTGGTCCAGGCGTCGTGTTCCTTGTAGCGGTCGTCGCCCCACTTCTTGCCCGGAACGACTTGATACGCACGAGCCGAGACACTCCCGTCAACGTGGGCCACGCAGGCTTTCCCGTTGTGGCGGACAGTGAGCGTGTCCTCATTGGACCAGGCGCTGTCGCAGACCGCGGCGAGGTGCTCGAACTCGTTTTCTTCAACGATCATCCAGGGCATCGAGTTCTCTAGGGCCTTGTCCCAGTCCTCGTCCCAGTGGAACTCCACGAAGTTGTTCGGCCAGCGCGTCCGCTGCATGAGCGAGATCGGCGCCCCGGTTAAAAGCGCCGGAGCCGTGTAGCTGTATAGCGGCTTCTCGAGCGAGCCACCCTCGGTGGTCCAGCGGTCGAACTTGTCCACCGGGCACTTGTAGACGTCTTCGTCCCGCCCCACCAACTCGAAAATCGTGCCGGAAAAAGGCATGTGCTGGCGCAGGACATGGAACGGGATGTTTCCAGGGAGTGAGCCCAACCAGCAGAGCGGGCGCGACGTGCGGTAATTGACCGGACCGTTGCGTAGCTTGACGTAGTCCCACACAGTGCCCGGCAGCATGCCGCGCCATTCGGTCGCGTACGACTGGAAGCCGATCGCCAACTGACGCATGTTGCTCATGCAGATGTCGAGGCGGGCTTCATCCTTGGCGCTCTGGAGGGCCGGCAGCAGGATCGAGATCAGCAGCCCGATGATCGCGACCACCACCAGCAATTCGATGAGCGTGAAAGCACGACGCATCAGACGACTCCGTGAGATGTGCGCGACCGATAGCGCACGGGCAGACGCCGAACAGTAACGGCGACCACTTGCTCCCTCCCACTCAGGCTAGCTTACCGCGGTTGACGAATCAAGCTATTTCGGGGTGGAATGGATCGGGGATGAGCGTCAGGAAAGTGGGTAACGTCCAGATGTCATTCCGACCGCGTCCGCCGGTGGCGGACGCGCGGAGGAATCTGGCCCAATCACACGACCGAGGCCAGATTCCTCGGCGCGGAGTTTACCCTGAGCAACGTCGAAGGGCTTCTCGGAATGACACGCTGCGGACGCAAGTGACGCTCACCCGGATCGGGGCAGGGTCGGATACAGTCTAGTCGTTTGTTCGAGTGACGGGCGGGAAATGGCCCCGCGTTGCCGTCCGGCTTGGAGATCGATGTTGTCTCCCAGACTCGTTGAGCGTGACCTGCTCGATCCACGTGAAGTCGGCGAGGCTGCGGCCCGGCCGATCGCCAGTGCGATCAACATCCCGTTTTCGGAGTTGCCGCACCGCACACAGGAGCTGCCCCCGCGGAGCCGGGTAGTGCGTGTTGCCGGGCCGCCGACACTTGTGCGCGAAGTCGTTGCCTGGCTCGAAAGCAACGGTCGCCGGGCCGAGGCCGCGGACGAGTTCCGCTACGAGCCGCCCGGGCGCTCGTCCGACGTCGGCCGCCTGTGGCAGCCCAATGCGTTTCTGAGCCAGGTGCTGCCCGAGTTGAACGGCGGGTCGGCGCTCGACGTGGCCTGCGGGACCGGACGCGACGCCGTCTTCATGGCCTCGTGCGGCTGGGAGGTTACCGGCGTGGACGTCTTGCCGGATGCCTTGGAGCGGGCCCGGGATCTGGCGCAGCGTTGTGCGGCGGCGATTCGGCCGATTCATTGGGTTCAGGCGGATTTGGAGGGTGGGCGTGTCGAGTGGGATCGGCCGTTCGACCTGGTTACGGTCATCCGTTATCTGCACCGTCCGCTATTTGGGTTACTGGGCGATTGGCTGCGGCCCGGCGGTAGTGTTGTCTACGAAACATATACGACACTGCACCGCCGCCGGCACGGCAAGCCCGCCCGCGATGCGCATGTCCTTCAGCCCGGTGAGCTCCCCCGGCTGCTGACGGGCCTGAGAATCCGCCATTACTCGGAAGACTGGCACAACGACGCCCACACGGCCCGCGTGTGGGCCGTTCGGCCCGGACCTTGATCCGTTGGTCGGTCACCAGAGCCGAATCGGCAAAACCAATGGTGTAGCGACCGGCACCACCGCTGGCCGTAGCTTGCGCCTACGGGCTATCGCTGCTCCAGGCGGGGTCGGTGGTTTCGACGGCGGTGGTTGCCCCGAGGGTGCCGGCTGTGGCGCCGCTGACGGTGTTGTTCAGCGTTTGCCCGCTGCCGTCGTTCAGCGGCCAGTTCCCGAGCAGGTCGGACGCCGGCCCGGATGAGCCGCCGGCGTTGGAGGCGACCTGGCTGGCGGACAACGCCGAGGCCCAGAAGCTCACCCCGCTCACCTTCCCGCGGAAGCCCAGACCGAGGATGAGCTCGGTGACCGCCACGTCACCGGACAGGGCGGTCGTGGCGAGCTCTGTGCCGTCAAGATAGACCGTCGCGCCGTTGGAGCTGTCATACGTGACCGCGATGTGCCGCCAGGTCGTCAGATCGGTCGCGATTGCCTCGGTGGATTCGCCACCTTGCTGGAGACGAACGATGTCGCTGCCGGGTAGGATCTCGAGCGTCATGGCCGGGCTGCCGATGCTGACCAGCCGGCCGCCGTCCTGCTCGGCTTTGAACAATGCCGCGAACGTGAACGCGGACAGCGCCGCATCGACGCTCACCGGGAGCGTGGCGAACTGGCTGCCGTTGAATTGCAGCGAGGCGCTCGCGGAGGCCCCCGGTTCCACCGTGATGGTCGTTTGGGTTGTGGCTTCCACGCCGCCGAACGTGACCACGCGCAGTTGTACCGTGTACGTGCCGGCGAAGCGGAAGGTGTGTCGCGGGGTGGCCTCGCGCGCGGTCTCGCCGTCGTCGAAATCCCAGAAATAGTCCAGGATGGAGTCGTCTTCGGCGCCGCTGGCGGTCCCGTCAAATTGCACACTGAGCGGTGCCGGCCCACCATCGACATCCGTCTGGATGACGGCGCTGGCCGGACCGCCTTGCACGCGCACGTCCACCGCGCTGGTCGCCTGCTGCTCGGCCGCGTCGGTGACGGTGAGCCTGATCGTGTAGCGGCCAGGCTCGGTGAAGGTGTGGGCGGCGTCGATGGTGTCGGCTTGCGCCCGCCCGGCGAAATCCCAGCGCACGCTGACGATCTGCCCGCTGGGCGAGCTCGACTGCGCCGCCGAGACAAACACGGTCAGCGGCGCCGGTCCGCTGGTGGGCAGTGCGGTGATGTGCGCGGTCAGGTTTGCCTGGGGAAGCGACCCGGAGCCTTGGGGGCACCCGGCTGCCGACAGTGCGACCACCAGCCCAACAGGTGTCAACGACCTCATTCCGATAACACTCCCTTCGCCTACGCAAGCCACGATCCCCACAGGCATTATACGGTCGGCGGCGAGCCCACGCGAAGCAGGTGCGAGGTGGCATCGCCGGGCCGGCAGGGATGCTTGCGCCCCCTCGCAGCGATTTCCCGTCAGCAACGGTGCCGCCCTGGCCGATGGTAGCGAGGGGCGCTGGGCGACGGCCGCGGAATAGCGATAAAAAGTTTGACAACCGCTCGGGCGCGGTTAAGGTTATAGGAGAGAGCCGGTTACTGCGACCCGCCCCGAAAATTGGTCCGCTGGCGGAGGTTCGATACCCGCGAACGCGTGTCAAAGATATAATGACGAACGTGGCCACCACGGCGGACGAGCGTCCGGCCTTATAGATATATGTCATCCCTCCCGGAAGCTGTGGTGGTAATCCCATCGCAGAGGTCGCCGCACGGATCGGTGGCCGCCCTTACCTGCTGTCAAGAACGCTGAGAACGGGGCTTGCCCCGCTTGCGTGGATTACTGGCGTTGCTCGCGCGCCCCCACGAGCGGTGTGCGACGAGACGCCTTTGCCAGAGGAGTAGTCGCAATGGCAGCCGGCATGGCGGTATGGGGTATCGAAATCGGTCAATGTGGGCTTAAGGCCGTCAAGCTCCGGCCGGCGGAAGACGGGCGGGTCGAGCTGGCGGCGTTCGACCTGATCGAGCACCCGAAGATCCTCTCCCAGCCGGACGCGGATGCGGACGAGCTGATCCGGGCGGCCTTGGAGAAGTTCGCCTCACGCAACGACTGGCAGGGGGATCAGTTCGTGGTGGGTGTGCCGGGGCAGCAGACCTTCTCACGCTTCTGCAAGCTGCCGCCGGTGGACGCCAAGAAGATCCCCGACATCGTCCGCTTCGAGGCCAGCCAGCAGATCCCCTTCGACATGGACGACGTGGTCTGGGACTACCAGGTCTTCCAGGCCGAGGATATGCCCGACGTCGAGGTGGGCATCTTCGCCATGCGCAAGGACCTGATTCGCAAGCACATCGATTATCTGGGCAACATCGGGATCGCCCCGATCGGCATCCAGACGATCCCCTCGGCGTTGTACAACTTCTGCCGCTTCGACGGGCAGGGTGGCGGCGGCGCGGGGGCCACGGTGATCATCGACGTGGGCGCCCAGAACACCGACCTGGTCATCGTCGAGCCGGACAGTGCCTGGATGCGGAACATCCC